>JAQUCQ010000068.1 GCA_028686145.1 Desulfuromonadaceae bacterium
ACATGTGCTGGGGGATGCGGCAGCCTCAGTCGGGGTAATTGCCGGCGCCTTGTTAATGCACTACACCGGTTGGTATCAGGCCGATCCGCTCATCTCCATCGCCATTGGTCTGCTGATCCTGACCGGTGCCGGACGACTGCTGCGGGAAGCAATCCATATCCTGATGGAAGGTGTACCGAGAGGCATGTCTGTAGAGCAGGTTGCAGTTCATATTCGCGGGATTGAAGGCGTACTGGACGTTCATCATCTTAACATCTGGGCGGTCTGCTCACATATATTTGCCCTGTCTGCTCATATTGAAATTGACCCGTCCTATGATGGACTGCGCACCCAACTGCTTCACACCATCGAGCACGAACTGGAGCACAACTTTCATATTACCCATACCACAATCCAGTTTGACTGTTCAAACTGTAACGGCGGCCCGCTGATCAAGGAGTTTAGCCATACAGAACGGCAAACAGCCTGTTGCAGCCATGGGCATACGTGAATCACTATTCCAGCATCAGAACCATCTTTACGGTATACAGCGAACAATATGTGGCCCCAGAAGGTTAGTCAGCATCAATGGCAACCGTTGCCATGCTTGAATAGCAAGCCGGTATCGAGGGTTTGTCGGATTAACCTCGGGAAGTGCATTCCCCTCGCGCAACATGTACTGCCAATACAGCTGAACCGGCCTGGCACCCCACTGTTTCTTGAATTTATATGTTCCTTCATCCGGTGTGGAACGGCCAAAATCGAATGTGCGGGCTCCCATGCCGATAGCAAAACGGATAGCTTCCCAGTAGAGAAGATTATTGGGGCACAAAGAGCGAAAATCTCTGTTTGAAGAAGCCCAAGGGACTTCCAGGGTATCCTTGTACCAGGTCAAAAGGGCCGATGCGATGGTTTTGCCATCTTGTGTCACTGAAAGAATCCGCGTGGTATCAGGAAATTCTTCCAGCACATTACTGAAGAAGTTTCGGCCATATACCGGCGTACCGAGGTCACGCATATTCCGGCAGAACACCTCGTAAAACCCGTCCAGCAAATCACTCCCCCCCACAACAGTCTTCAACCCGCTTTTTTCCGCCTTGCGCACCTGATTGCGCACTTTTGCATCAAGGCCGCTCCACTGTTCTTCTTCACTTCTTTTTAAATCGAGAAGCATAGTCACCTTATTCTGTTTCGTCGCCTTGACTTCAGCACACATTTTGGTATGACGAAGTTCAATATGGCCCACACCGGTCCCGGAAAGCATTTTCCGTGATGCATTCAGCAGCATAGCGGCTGCAGAATCATCAGAAACAAGCAGTCCACCGTAATTGAAAAAGGGGAGTGAAACCAGGAAACTGCCGAACATTCTGCTTTTCATTTGAACATACGGGAGAATGCCGCAGATTTCATTGTGACAGTCAGTAGCAGCCAAGTACATGGTTCTGTGTCCGAAACTTTTTTCCACAACTTTCCGCCATCCATACTGATGATAGTTGGTGCTGCTCTGTTGAGCTGTAACAAAAGCATCCCATGCTTTCCCGTCTTCGTTATATAAATGAGTAGTGATTACCATATATTTGACCTCCTCATTGATGTACACGTTATCAGGTACGTGGGAAAAATTCCGTGCATCTATATTGTCTACCAGCGTTGTGGATTCAGATCACTGCTCATTGACTATTTAGCATATTATGTGCCACAATAATTTATGTGTATTTTCAATATGTTGCAGTTATAAAAAGAAATTAGAGGTGTTAAGCCACGATTAGAAAAGAATTCATAAGTTGAACCAAATAGAGGATTTAGTGGATAAACTATGGGAGTGTTAAAATTATTCATGTTGTTACATTTTATTAAGTATATGCAGCGCAGTTCACTACTCTGATACAGAAGATTAAATTGTTAACTTTATCGCCTGGACTGTCGGTCCAATTTACACAAGCATACAGTTTTTATCAGCTGTTAAAGTTTTTTATCTCAATTACAACAAGTTGTATTTTGGCTTGTAAATTGCTTTGTAAAATTCAAAAGTGGGGGTAAGGGTGTGTGTTATCGCCAAAAAAAGACAGCATCAGAGGATCAGTTGCGTTGAAGGTGACTTCAATATCATGTAGTTATCACCTGTTAAAGTTTTTTATCTCAATTACAACAAGTTGTATTTTGACTTGTTAAATTGCTTTTCAAAACCCAAAAGTGGGGGTGGGGGTGAGTGTTATGGCCGAAAAAAGACAGCATCAGAGGATCAGTTGCATTGAAAAATGCCTTTTATATCATGCTGATTCAAGATACTGCGGCGCAATTATAAATATTTCCATTTCAGGAGCCCTGATAAAGCTGCCCGACTTTACTCCTGGCGTCATCTCACCAGGAGACACATGCAGCTTTATATTAAGCAATGAACCGGAGACATGCTTTTGCCGATATAAGGGACGGATAAAACGCGTCAACTCTATTGGAGTAGGTCTAGAAATTCTTGAACATGAATTCTGAGTCAAGGTGTAACAGGAAGAACCGTTTCTCTCGCTTTGAAAAAAGATTGCTCCTCTTAGCCACTTATTAATTACCCCGTCTGTTCAGTTTTGCAGTATTTACAGACGGGGGAGTGCCATTTGATCAATTCTCCGCATTTTGAGCATTTTTTGAATACACCTTCAACTACACATAATGGCTTGGCAAAATAAAGAATCAGAAGAAGTGGTGGCAACAGACCACAAAGCAAGCACCAGATAAAAACCCTCCGACCTCTATCAGCTGCAAGAAAACCGCCGGTTGTGCCCGCTACAATTATGACAAGAAAAATTAAAAAAACCGGTTTGGCATACCCAGGCATTACAGCCTCCCTTCTTATCTGCACCAGTATACACTATTATCCGCACATCTTCCGACTCATCTCTCTGGATCGGCGTACAATCATCCCGCAAAAATATGTTTCGTCAACAAAGTTTCAGTGTAGTTAAGATCGAAGCATTTATAATCAGCGGGACCATGTGACCCTGACGGGTGACTCGGCATGGGTCCACGTATATTGAAGCTGGCCACCATACGACTTAAAGACTTCCCTGCCGATTTTCTGGGCCAACTTTACATCTGTGGTGGTAATAGTGATGCCACCAGTGTCATTACAGATATCCATAACCCTGCCAAGCGGATTCCTCAGAACAGAGGTCTGAGCAGTATTGTTGATCAGGTTGTGTATCTCACTCTCATGGTCGGCAAGAAATTCTCCACTCAGAGACACAATTCCTGCCGGGTTATGATCGGCAATCCTGTGACAGGCTGGACAGACAAGTTCATGCCCCTCATTTTGTACCGTTCCACTATCCCCGCAATACCAGCGTTTATTGCGAAACTCGGCGCCGCATGCGCAATAAGCAACACCTTTGACTCCACCTTTCTCTTGATAAACGTCCATGCTGCGTGGAGTACGTTGCCCCTTTTCTTCGGTTCTCCTCATCGTGGTAACCATTTTTTGTACCTCCAACTGTTGTTTTTTATGGCACCAGCACTCCCGCTCCCTTGATCATTCCAGTCCGCAAGGCAGCAAGCGCTTCATTGGCATTTTCCAGCGGAAAAACCTCTACTGAAGTAATTACCGGAATCTGCATGGCTAATTCCAAAAACTCTTCACCATCTTGCCGGGTCAGGTTGGCCACAGAAACGAGTGTGCGCTCTCCCCAGAGAAGTTCATACGGGAAGCTGGGAATCGGGCTCATATGAATGCCACCACAAACAACCACCCCACCCTTACCCACCGCACGTAGTGCCAATGGCACCAGTTCACCGGCTGGTGCGAAGATAATGGCAGCATCCAGTTCTACCGGTGGCCGTTCCGTTGCCCCCCCTGCCCAGCAGGCGCCCATTTCCAGGGCAAAATGCTGTCCCGGTTCATCTCCATGGCGGGTAAACGCATAGACCTGACGACCCTCCCAGACAGCAACTTGAGTCACAATATGCGCCGCCGCACCAAAACCATAAATCCCCAGACGTTTTCCGTAACCGGCCATCCGCAGTGATCGATAGCCAATCAGTCCGGCACACAGCAGAGGAGCAATCTGGGTTGCAGGACAATCCTCCGAAAGGCTAAAACAGAACATGGCGTCCGCAGTACAGTATTCGGCAAAGCCGCCGTTACGCTGATAACCGGTGAAAATGGCTTGATCGCAAAGATTTTCCCGGCCAGATATGCAGTATTCACATACTCCACACGTTCCACCCAACCAAGGCACACCAACCAGATCTCCCGGATAAAAACCTTTCGTACCCTTTCCTGCCACCTCTACCCTGCCCACAATCTGATGTCCGGGTATCAATGGTAATGCCGGTTCAGTCAACTCTCCATCCACAACATGCAGGTCGGTGCGGCAAATGCCACAGGCCTGCACCTTGAGCAGTAGTTCGCCGTCGCTGGCTGTTGGAATTGGCACTTTTGCAACTTTGAGAAGTTCACCGGGCCGCTCCAGTACCATTGCGTGCATATATGACTCGTGAATCATATTTGTTGCCGCCTATCTACATAGATATTTCAACTTTTCTATTTCCCGGCTTCGCTCACCAGCTATTTATTACCCCGCCTTTACCTCAATTTTACGCGGCTTTGCCGACTCAGCCACGGGCACCCGTAACGTCAGGACACCGTTGGTGAAATCAGCCTTTGCCTTTTCGTGATCCATACTTTCCGGAATAGTAAACTGACGATAATAGTGAGCATACTCAAATTCGCTGTATAGCGGACTCCCGGGCATGCTGCGTGAGACCGGGGCGTTGACAGTCAGAATGCCCTTGTCGACATTGATCTCAAGAGTGTCTTTTGCAGCACCGGGAAGAACGGCAATCATGGTCAGCCCGTTTTCTGCCTCGATAATATCTACTGCCGGCCGCAGGTACCGTTCGCTGGCTCTAGTCTCTTCACGGCTTTGGACGTTTATATCGTCATTTTTTTTGACTACACTGGTGTCTTGCATAATTCCGTTCTCCTTTCTACTGTGCTTTGATTTCAATTTTTTTGGGAATGGCGTGTTCAGCCTTGCCAAGGGAAATCTGTATAATACCATCCTTGCACTCGGCTTTGATCTTGTCGGGGGCAATATCAACGGGCAATTCCAACGTTCGGGAAAATTTGCCGTAGCCGAGTTCACTGCGATGGACAACCTGTCCCTCCTTCCCCTCAAAAGGTTTGCGCTCGCCACTGATGGTGATGCTGTTTCTCACCACCGAGAGATCGATGTTCTTTGGATCAACACCAGGCACAAGAGCATCGACATACAAATGTCCCTCATCTTCACTAAAATTCACAAGAGGAAAGCGACGCGTACTTATCGGCGCAAGAAACGTTGATCCAAATGGACGACCAATTCCAACGCCACGAAACGCCTCATCGATTTCTTTCTTCAAACTATCCAGTTCTCTGAACATATCCCAACTTGCCATGACAGACTCCTCCTTCGCTGTTAATTATCAACAGGAAAGACTTGTCCATTTTTCGTGCCAAGAACGTATATAAAAAAAATCAGCTATTACTACCAAATACAGATACTTACAGTTATCAAACAGTGCTACTTTTTTTAAAAGCACATCCAGGATGTTTGGGGATACAAACGATAACATACTGATATAATGTATTATTCTTTATATGTAATAATGTATCTGCATTGCAATTTTCTTAACATTTCATACAAACCAGCAAGACACATGATATATCCCGGCTTTACTGGTTATTATGTGTTTATTCGTTATTAATTCCATATTTTTGATATGCTTCAGGTTATGCAGTTACGTCAACAAAAACGATAATACATAGTTATTTCAATTGGTCTTGTTTTTGCTTTCTTTTCAGTTAAAAATCATCTTCGTATTACGAATTGTCATTGATGCAGAGCTTTTGCAAGGAGGAATAAAAAATGAAGGAAGCCATGTTTTACGCACAGGAGGACGATAAGCAGGTACGGTGCGGTCTCTGTCGTTTCCGCTGCCTGATCAGCGATGGGGCCCGCGGCATCTGTGCAGTCCGCGAGAATCGCGGAGGCATACTCTACAGTTTGGTCTACGGCAAACTATGCGCCGAACATGTTGATCCAATTGAAAAGAAACCGCTTTTCCATGTTATGCCGGGCAGCAAGTCGTATTCCATAGCTACGGTTGGATGTAACTTTCGTTGCCGACACTGCCAAAACTATTCAATCTCTCAGGTAAATTGGAATATGCCTATCCGGGGATCGGAGATGACACCTCAGGAAGTTGTGCAGATGGCCATAGACAATGATTGCCAATCAATTTCCTACACCTACACCGAGCCAACCATATTTTTCGAATTTGCTTATGACACCGCCCGCCTCGCCCGGAAAGCGGGGTTGAAAAACATCTTCGTCACCAACGGCTATATCACTGGCGAAGCACTGGCAACGATTGCCCCGTATCTGGATGCGGCCAATATCGACCTAAAAGGATTCTCCGAAAACTTCTATCGCGATATTGTCCACGCCCGTCTATCCGAAGTACTTGACTCCCTTATCAAATACCGCAAACAGGGGATCTGGCTTGAAATCACCACCCTGATTATTCCGGGACTCAACGATTCCGACAAGGAACTGCAGGCTTTAGCAGCATTTATTGTCACAAATCTCGGGGTTGACACCCCCTGGCACGTAAGCCAGTTCTATCCCACATACACATTGACCGACCTTCCCCGAACTCCGGTGGAAACACTGCGCAGAGCGCGAGATATCGGGCTTGCAGCGGGATTACGATATGTTTACGAAGGCAACGTTCCCGGCGAGGGGGGCGAAAATACCAGTTGTCCATCCTGCTCGACCCTGCTGGTCAAACGTTACGGATATGTCATAGAGAAGATCAGAATCAGTAACGGAGCCTGTCCGGACTGCGGTGCCGCCATAGCCGGCATCGGCCTGTGACGTCATTACATGAAAACCTTCAATTTGCAACGTGACATCATGATCCGGGATCACCTGCTGGGTCGCGGAATTCGTGACCAGGCGGTTATTAAGGCCATGCGTGAAGTACCGCGTGAGGCATTTGTTGACGAACGAATGCAGGAAAAGGCCTATGGCGATCATCCGCTCCCAATCGCAGAAGGGCAAACCATCTCGCAACCTTACATTGTGGCATACATGACCGAAGCACTGGAGTTGAACCATACGGACCTGGTGCTGGAGATCGGCACCGGATCCGGTTACGCCGCAGCAGTACTGAGCAGGATCGTAAAGACGGTACATAGCGTCGAACGCTTGGGCGGATTAGTCGAGGCAGCCAGACAACGCCTTGAACTACTCGGCTATACGAATGTTGTTATTCATGAAGGCGATGGCACCCTCGGCTGGCCAGAGTATGCGCCATACAACGCTATCGTCGTCACCGCCGGCGCACCAAAAGTACCGCAGCCTCTTTGCGAACAACTCTCGATTGGCGGGAGGCTGGTCATTCCGGTGGGAAAGTCTTACGATTTACAGGAACTGGTCCGGGTGCGGCGGGTATCTGAGCATAACTACCGCCATGAAGAGCTCTGTGATGTCCGTTTTGTTCCCTTGATCGGGACTGACGGGTGGTAATGCATCAGATCAACTGCCCACTGCAAACGTACATGTCATGAATTGAGCAGGCGGTAAAACAATTACCTTCGCGTAATTACGGCCGTAATCCCCCTAGGCACCGTACATACGCCGTCTAATTATCCTGACCCTGGTAACTTTTTACCATTCATTACATTCCGACACATTCATAACTAATCAATTTTGTAATCAAAATCAGCAACTGTCTTGGCATGGCGTGTGAATGCTCACTACTCCACATACATCGGACTGGTGCATGTTGTAAGTAACGTATGCTCTATGCCTACCATCAACCGCATGTTCGAATGTGCTTCTAAATATAGAAGGGAGGTGAGAATTCCAACTTTGTCAACACCCTCACGCACGTCGCAGCAGCTGAACGGGTTACAGTAGTTGCGGCCAAAATCTGAATAACCCAATTCATAAGGAGTCCACTATGATGAGAAAATCAGCCTTGCTGTACGTTGTGGCGACCTCGCTATTGCTGCCATCCGGTTTTGTATTTGCTGCTGATCAACAACGAGATCAGGATAAAACCAAGGATATGACCCAGGACAGAATCCAGGATAAAACCAAGGATAAGATCCAGGATCAGAAGCAAGATAAATCACAGGTTCAAATCTATGGCAGCCAGCTTATGACTCAACAAGAACGAGCCGAATATCGCGCCAGGATGCGTGCTGCGAAAACTGCTAAAGAACGGGAGCAAATCCGCGCACAACATCATGAGCGTATGAAAGCTCGGGCCAAGACTAAAGGGATTACCCTTCCCGACGTACCACCAGCCAGAGGCATGGGTATGGGCCCCGGTGGTGGTATGGGATCCGGCACTGGCATGGGACCTGGTGGCGGTATGGGAGCTGGAGGTGGGCGCAAATATTGAGTCAGGCACCTTTTTAACGTCCGGGGAATCCCGGCGCTCTACCCGAATGCGCCTGGCCTGAATGACCTGCTAGGGAGATGACAATGCCTACGGCTTTACGCCCTCTGCATGCATCTCCCGCACAAATTACTGCCAATCACCTTCATAGAGCCGAACAAGTGCACAACATACGTTGACATAAATTAATTATCAATCTTTATAACAGGCACGTTCCGGGTTAATCAGACATAAGCGACATCCGGCACTGCACCTCATTAAGTATGATAGAGGAAAAAAGCATGAAACTGAATATAGTCATCGTCTTGTTCCTGACAACAGCCTTGATCACATCATCAGCCTTTGCTCACCAGTGGTGCTGGACCAGCAATCAATGCAACACCTACGGTTGGCAATTGATGACACCCGATGAACGGAAAACCCACCAGGCAAAGCTGGTAAGCTTTCGAGATTACAGCACCTGCGCGAAGTATATTGAGATGCATTACAAAAGCATGGATGATCGGGCAAAAATTAACGGCGTTACGCTGCCTCCCATCGAGGATAATCCGTGTGAAGCATTGAAAGCCCTCGGTAAACTTAAATAAATACTGCAGAGCCATCTCAAGTTTATTCAGGCAATTTATTTCCCAAGTGTCTTATCACTTCAGGAGACATCACACCTCCAATAGCCTCACACAACCACCACGGAAACAACTGCATTTATCCATCATTATTTGCTATATATTGTCACATAATATATCGTTATTTATGGCAATTTAATAAATATTTGGCACATTGTATGATGGTAATTTTGGCTTTACAGCAGCAGTATTTTTTTAATAGTATTATACCCATGATGCAAACCTATGTTACACGGAGGAAGTTTATCATGAAGAAAGTGGCACTACGTTTTCTCTCGGTACTACAGGCAACGCTACTGGCAACCCTTCTACTTTCCGGCACAACGTGGGCGACGGAATCTGCGCCTGACTTTGTATCATTGGCCAAGAAGTTGAAACCGTCAGTTGTCAATATAAGCACAGCCAAGACGATAAAACCGCAACAGCAATTCCAGCACCAATTTAATAACCGCTTTGGCAATGATCCGTTCCAGGATTTTTTTAACCATTTTTTTGACAACACGAATCCACATCCCTTCAAACAGCGCAGCCTTGGCTCTGGCTTCATCATCGATGGAGGCTATATCCTCACCAACAATCATGTTGTAGACGGTGCAGACGAAATCACGGTCAAACTGGCTGATAACCGTGAATACAAAGCACAGATAAAAGGCGTCGATAAACGCCTGGATCTGGCATTATTGAAGATTGATGCCAAGGAGTCCCTGCCAACGGCACACCTGGGCAATAGTGACGCTATCCAGGTGGGTGAATGGGTTATGGCCATCGGCAATCCCTTTGGGTTATCAGAAACGGTTACCGCCGGCATTGTCAGCGCCAAGGGGCGAGTAATCGGCAGTGGCCCGTATGACGATTACATCCAGACCGATGCTTCAATTAACCCCGGCAATTCAGGCGGCCCCCTGTTCAACATGCATGGTGAAGTGGTGGGAATCAATACGGCGATTATTGCCGGAGGCCAAGGTATCGGGTTCGCAATTCCGATCAATCTGGCCAAATCTATCCTTCCTCAACTCAAGGAGAACGGGAAAGTGACTCGCGGCTGGTTGGGGGTTTCCATCCAGCAGGTAACCGCAGAACTGGCGAAATCATTCGGTTTAAAAAATGAAAAGGGAGCGCTGGTTAGCGGCATCCTTCCGGAAAGTCCAGCCATGAAGGCGGGACTGAAAACGGGTGACGTCATTCTGGAGTTTGATGGGAAAAAGATTGAGGATGTGAGCGAACTTTCCCGGGATGTGGCAGCGACCGCCGTCGGCAAGAAAGTTACAGTGGTAATATTGCGAGACGGCAAGGAAAAGAAAGTGCCGGTCGTTATCGAGCGTCTGAAAGACGGCAGCGACGAATCTCATGGAGAAGAAGCTGCTCCGGATAAACTGGGTATGACCGTCAAAGAGATAAACAAAGATCTGGCAAATAAGTTCCAGCTCAAAGAGACAAGCGGGGTGATGGTAACCGCAGTGACCCCTGGCGGACTGGCTCAAGAGGCAGGTATTACCGAAGGAGACGTTATCAAAGAGATCGACGGAAGTAACATTGCAACCCTGAATGATTATGAAAAGGCCGCCGCTGCCCACAAAAAAGGACAGATCATCCGGTTTCTTCTGAAACGTGGTGACAACTCACTCTTTGTAGCGGCTACACTCGATTAGAGCAGGAACAAAAAGGCTCGGCGAAAGCCGCTTTTGAAACGCGGCTTTCGCCCATAGTTTGTTCCATTGCCTGTTCACTTTAAATCAGATTATTCAAGAGAGGCTGCTTTCAGATTTTTTCCTCTCCTGGATAACCTGCTCAGTCAGGTTCAAAAGGGAATGTACCGTTACAGTCGGCTCAATTCCCCACGGGTCAAAGACAGCGTCCGCCGAACGCTTCACCCACGCAGCACGCATTCCGGAAGAAACGGCCCCGATCACATCAAAGGAATTGCTTGATATGAGCCAGGCTTCGGAGCCAACCGCGCCGGCCCGTCTCAGAAAATGACTATATACCGCCGGGTTTGGTTTGTACGACTTCATTTCATCAACACTCACTACCCCCATAAAGAATTCTCTGATTCCCGAGTTGTTGAGTAGCATCTCCACGGCTTCGGCACTGCCGTTCGAAAACGCAAACATTCTGAAACCGGAATTCTGTGCCCGGGCAAGCCCTTCCTTCACATCATCAAAAGCCGGCAACACTTTATAAACATCCAACAGCGCTTCTTTATCGTTCTGGCCGAGCGCAGTTTTATAGTATGCACTCGTATAGTCGAGAGCGTTACGGGTGCAGTGGGCAAAATTTTCATAATTCTGCATCAACCCACGACGAAATGAATATTCAAGCTGTTTGTCACGCCAGGTAGCGGAAAATTCAGTGGCCTTATCACCAACGTATTTTTCCAGCGCAGCGATGACACCATGAGTATCTATCAGAGTTCCATACACATCAAATGCAAGTGTAACAGCCATAGCATTGCTCCCTTATTCTTTAAATTAGTTCCGTTACCAGCACCCCATACAATTAAATCAGCTCAGTTTTCTGAATACAATTCCCGGACACATTTTTATCAGTTTCACCCCCTACAGAATCTGTCTCGTCATGCGACGATTCTGAAACTTTTATATATTATACAATCACTCTAAAGAAAATGAATGTTTGATTTTATTGTCCGTTTTACTATAG
>JAQUCQ010000069.1 GCA_028686145.1 Desulfuromonadaceae bacterium
TGTCAACAATCTGTGACTGGCTGACATAGGAAAGCATCAACGGCGACATGACGGAGCGCGCTTCAGTCAGCGTTACCTGGGGCTGGCGCGGCAATCCAAGGGCATCGGCACAGGCGTTGAAATATGAGGTCATGCTCGATGGATGCCCGTCGCTGACATTAAAAATATCACCGGCGATCCCTTGTTCAGCTGCGGCGATAGTGACAGCAGCAAGGTCGTCGGCATGGATACGGTTGCTTGGCCCGGACTCATGCTCATTCAGGAGCGGCTGGCCTTGGTTTATCTGCATCAGCGGCAGACGCCCCGGCCCATAGATGCCGCTTACCCGCAGGATTACGAGCGGAACATCCTTGGCGGCTCCGTATTCGCGAAAAGCAGCCTCAGCATCAAGACGACGTTTACCCATTGCCGAATCAGGGGCTGTCGGGGATTCTTCCGTTACCACGCCGTCATCGGATTTGCTGTAAACCGAAGTAGCACTCATGTAGACAAGTTTAGCCGGTTTTTCAGTTTTTGATATGTGCGCGATAAAATTTCTGGTACGAGTATCAGTAATTCCCCCTCCTGGGGGCGGGGCCAGATAGAGAAGTGCGCTGTCAGCAAGATCAAGTGGTGGAAGTGTCGCCGGGTCGTCAAGAGAGGCAACGACGGTTGAAAAACCCGCTGCTTCGAGCCGGGTCCCAACCTCGGCGGATCTGACCAGGCAGGTGACCTCTGCTCCGGATTCTCGATATGATTGTGCTATCCGTTCACCAATGTAGCCGCATCCGGCAATAAATATTTTCTGCATGAAATCTCCACAACTCTCTACAAAAGAAATGATTTTACCAGCGGGCCCATTGCCTCGCCTGCAGATTCGACTGCTGCGGTACGCTCGGCAGCGGTCATGAACAGTTTGAGATACTTCCGTGCCTTTTTCTTGTTGCCGGCAACCGTTTCTGCCATCTTGCACAGGATGCCGACCGGAACGCCATTGCGAAAGCCCTGTACCAGTTTTTCAATCTCATCGCTGCGCTGTTCTTCCGTCCAGGTTTTGAATAGTGATGCCCCCAAATCATTGTTGTTATCAAGCATGTGTATCTCCGGATAATGGAATTAAAAAGCCCCGCAGATTGCTCTGCGGGGCTGAAATATACCATTATTTACTGCAGGAAACTACTTTTTCTCGTACGTCAGAGCCGACAGTTTCTGATAGTACTCGAAGCGGTTGGCGGTCCAGTCTGCGGCCTTCTTTATCAGCCGTGCCGATGCTTCCGGGTTGATCTTCTTCAGAACCTTGTAGCGGTTTTCACCGTTGGCAAAATCTTCGAAGGTGGTCGTTGGTGCCTTGCTGTCAAGCTGCAGCGGGTTCTTTCCTTCTGCGGCCAGGGCCGGGTTGTAGCGGTACAGCGGCCAGTAACCGGAAGAAACGACTTTCTTCTGCTCATCCACGGCGGTAGTCATGTTGATGCCATGAGCGATACAGTGGGCATAGGCGATGATGATTGACGGTCCGTCATACGCCTCGGCCTCGATGAATGCCTTGACTACCTGAGCCGGGTTGGCTAGGGAGACATTGGCAACATAGACGTAGCCGTACGCCATTGCCATCATGCCCAGATCTTTCTTGGCGATGGGTTTGCCGCCTGCGGCAAACTGAGCCACAGCACCGAGCGGGGTGGCCTTGGAAGCCTGGCCGCCGGTGTTGGAGTACACTTCGGTATCCAGCACCAGGATATTGACGTTCTTGCCGGAAGCGATGACATGGTCAAGACCGCCATAACCGATGTCATAGGCCCAGCCGTCACCACCGACACACCAGACCGATTTTTTGACCAGATAATCAGTCAGTTGCAGCAGCTGTACCGCTGCTCTTTCCTTGCACCCTTTAAGGGCCTTTTTCAGAGTTACGACACGTTCACGTTGCTTCTCGATGCCAGTCTGGTCTGACTGGTCAGCAGCCAGAATTTCCTTCATCAGTGGCAGTACCGGTTTGCAGGATTTGCAACTGCAGTTGGAGAGTTCAGCCACCAGTTCGCGAGCGGACTGGGTCATTTTGTCCACGGCCAGACGCATGCCGAAACCGAATTCGGCATTGTCTTCGAACAGGGAGTTGGACCAGGCAGGTCCGCGGCCGTCGGCACGCTGGGCCCACGGAGTGGTGGGCAGGTTGCCGCCGTAGATCGAGGTGCAGCCGGTAGCGTTGGCGATCATGGCGCGGTCGCCGAATAGCTGGGACAGCAGTTTCAGATACGGTGTTTCGCCGCATCCGGCACAGGCGCCGGAGAATTCAAAGATCGGCCGTACCAGCTGGCTGCCGCGCAGGGTGTCCAGCTTCAGTTTGGTTGCATCCATGTCAGGCAGGGAGAGGAAGAAGTCGAAGTTGACCGCTTCTTCTGCCCGCAGTGGTGGCTGGAACTGCATGTTGATCGCCTTGTGATTGGCGTCTTCCTTGCCCTTGGCTGGGCAGTTGTGGACGCAGGCGCCGCACCCGGTGCAATCTTCCGGAGCAACCTGGATGGTGTATTTCATCCCTTTGAATTCGGGCAGTTTGCAGTCGGTTGATTTGAATGTTTTGGGTGCTTTTTTGAGCAGTTTTTCGTCGTATGCCTTCATGCGGATGACGGCGTGCGGGCAGACAAAGGAGCAGATGCCGCACTGGATGCAGAGTTTTTCGTCCCATACCGGGATGTCCACGGCGATGTTGCGCTTCTCGTACTGCGAGGTGGCGGTCGGGAAGGTGCCGTCGGCCGGCATGGCGGATACCGGCAGGTCATCGCCGAAGCCGGCAATGATCCGTCCGGTGACATCCTGGACAAATTTAGGAGCGGTTTTAGCAACAGCAGGCGGCATCTTGAGTTTGCTGGTTGCCTTGGCTGGTACCTTAACTTCGTAGATATTCTTGAGGGCTTCGTCCACGGCGGCGTTGTTCATGGCGACAACTTTGTCGCCCGATTTGCCGTAGCTCTTCTTGATGGCGCCCTTGATCTCTTTGAGGGCGGTAGGCAAAGGGATGATGTTGGAAATCTTGAAGAAAGCGGTCTGCATGATAACGTTGATGCGGGCACCCAGTCCCAGCTCTTCGCCCAATTTGATGGCGTTGATGACATAGAATTTGAGCTTCTTGTCGATGATCTGCTGCTGGACTTCTTTGGGCATCTTGTCCCAAACCTCATTGTGCTCAAAGGGTGAACAGAGCAGGAAGGTGCCGCCCGGCTTGACTTTTGATACCATGTCGTACTTCTCCAGAAAGGAGAAGTTGTGGCAGGCGATAAAGTCGGCGTGGTCGATCAGGTAGGGGGCGTGGATGGCCTTTTTACCGAAACGCAGGTGCGAGGTGGTGATGGTGCCGGCTTTCTTGGAGTCATACACAAAATAAGCCTGGGCGAAGTTCTTGGTGGTCTCCCCGATGATCTTGATGGTGTTCTTGTTGGCGCCGACGGTGCCGTCAGAACCGAGGCCGTAGAACATGGCTTCGTACGTGCCATCCATTGCGTTGCGATAGGATGGATTGTAGTCAAGGCTGCAGTTAGTGACGTCTTCTTTGATGCCGACAACGTAGTGGTTTTTAGGCTTGGCTTTTTTGAGGTTATCCAGTACGGATTTGGCCATGGCCGGGGTGAATTCCTTGGAGCCCAGGCCGTAGCGGCCGCCGACGATGGTTGGGTAGCCTTTGAAGCTGAACTTGCCGCCGGCCATTGCTTCGCCGATAGCGGTACGTACATCCAGGTAGAGCGGCTCGCCGAGGGAACCGGGCTCTTTGGTGCGGTCAAGGACAGCGATGCTTTTAACAGTTTTAGGCAGAGCCTTGATGAAGGCTTCCAGTGGGAACGGACGGTACAGATGGACTTTTACGACGCCGACCTTCTCCCCTTTTTTGACGAGATTGGTGACGGTTTCCTGAACGGTGTCAGCTCCAGAGCCCATGATGACAATAATGCGCTCGGCATCTTTGGCGCCGGCATATTCTACCAGCTTGTATTTACGGCCGGTGAGCTTGCCGAACTTATCCATCTCTTCCTGTACGATTTTAATGCAGGGAGCATAATACTGGTTAACCGTTTCGCGGCCCTGGAAATAGACATCCGGGTTCTGGGCTGTGCCACGCATGACGGGCCGGTCCGGGGAAAGGCCGCGCAGGCGATGGGCGTTGACGAGGTCGTCGCTGATCATGGCGCGCATGTCGTCATAGGTCAGCTCCTCGACCTTCTGTACTTCGTGCGATGTACGGAAACCATCAAAGAAGTGCAGGAACGGGAGGCGTGCACGCAGTGTGGACGCTTGAGAGATCAGGGCAAAGTCCATCACTTCCTGAACATTGTTTGAGCAGAGCATTGCCCAGCCGGTGGCGCGGCAGGACATGACGTCGGAGTGGTCGCCAAAGATCGAGAGCGCCTGAGCCGAGATGGCGCGGGCCGCAATATGAAAGACAGTGGAAGTCAGCTCACCGGCGATCTTGTACATGTTGGGGATCATCAACAGGAGACCCTGGCTGGAAGTAAAGGTGGTGGTCATGGCTCCTGACTGCAGGGCACCATGAACTGCGCCGGAAGCGCCTCCTTCGGACTGTAGTTCAGCCACCAGCGGTACGGTGCCCCAGATATTCTTCTCGCCTGCGGCACTCTTGACGTCTGAGATCTCCCCCATCACTGACGACGGAGTGATCGGGTAGATGGCAATTACCTCGTTGGTGGCGTGGGCCACGTGGGCGGCGGCGGTGTTGCCGTCGATGGTTACCATTTTTCTGCTCATGTACTGCCTCCTCTTTTTTTGGGTACGTTACCCTATCAGTTGTGTACGACTGGTCTCTTTTTATAACACTGTCAGATTTGGGAATAGACTGCCGTTATAATTCATTTCTCCCCTGAAGCGCCCACTGAACGGTGGCCGCATCTACAAATTCAATATCGCTCCCGAGCGGTATGCCGTGGGCCAGGCGACTGATTTTAACACCGGTCGGTTTCAGTAGTCTGGTGAGGTAAAGTGCCGTTGCTTCGCCTTCTACGGTGAAATTCGTGGCAATTACAACTTCTGTAACTGTACCAGTTCCAATCCGGTCTGCAAGCTCCGCGATCCGCAGGTTGGCTGGCCCGATTCCGGATAGCGGCGAGATAGCTCCCTCCAGAACATGGTAAACGCCATGATAGGCGTTGCTCCGCTCCAGAGCCATCAGATCCTGTGAGTTTTCAACTACGCAGATAATGCTCGAATCACGGTTGCCGGTGCAAATAGAACACGGGTCATTTTCCGTAATTGCAAAGCATGTTGAGCAGGGATGAACCCGGTCACGAACCTCACACAGTGACTCTGATAGTGCGGTCAGGTTTCGGGGCGATTTAAGAAGGTGAAAAGCGAGACGAAGTGCGGTTCGCTCTCCGATCCCCGGCAACTTCTTCAATTCCCCTACCAATCGCATCAATGAGGATGATTTTGTTAACATAAATTCCGGCACAAATAAAACATTTTTTTAGTATTATAGCGTGGTTAAAAAACAGGCTCCCCTGCTCTGGACGGGACAATGTTTGTCCAAAAGCAAGGAGGAGCATTAAAAACGGGAGTCTTTGACAGTAACGAGACAGTAGACTATGGCACTGTATACAGTGACTACTATTAGCCGAACTAAAACATTTAGTCAAACTAAAACACTAAACAGCTTTTACAGGCCAGGCAATGCTATAACTACATAATATTGCTAGAAAAGTCCGGGAATATTTACGCCGCCGGTGATTTTAGACATTTCATCGCCCATTTCAGCATGAACTTTCTTCAAAGCCTCGTTAGCAGCAGCAATTACCAAGTCCTGCAGCATTTCAACGTCATTCGGGTCAACTGCCTCTTTTTTTATTTCCAGTGAAATTATTTCATTTTTGCCATTCACCGTAATCGTCACGGCTCCGCCGCCGGATGTTGCCATGGCTGTTTTTAAGCTGGCCTCTTCCTGTAGTTTAGCCATCTTCTGCTGAATCATCTGAGCCTGCTTCATGATATTTGCTAATCCCTTTGACATCGTTTCCCCCTGATTTTTTTCTTGATTCTGTTTCAATAGTGGCTGGAACAGCTAGAATTCCCGTACGTCAGTAATGGTGCAGCCAAACACCCGCTCAGCCTCTTTGATCAATGGATGGTTTGCAACCTCTTGCTTTAGTTCATTCAAGTGTTGTTCGGCGTCACTCTTTTTTTTTTCAGCCAGTGATAATGGCGCATCGGCGAAGCCGCTTTCAATCGACTTTACTTTGACGGTGGTACTTTCGCCTGCAAAGGTACAGGCAAGCGCCTGGACATCGGCAATAAACTCAGCGTCCTGAGCAGCGTTCAGGTAGTAGCTGCCTGCGGGGAAACCGATCTCGATCAAGCCCTTTTCCTGCTTGAGCGGGCTGCCATGCTCAAGCACCGATCCAAGCTGGCGGTCATTTTCATTCACAAATGTCACAAAGCGGCCCCAGTCAGGTTGTCCTCCGCCAGAGACAGGAGGGGAAACGGGGTCGTCAGTAGGCTGGGGGTGACGGGAAGGAGCTGCGGTGCGTGGCTGCTCAATGTGGTACGAGAGTGGCGCAGAGTCATTCCTGGCGGTTTCCCACGGTAGTGATGGCGTATGGACGGCAGCGGTTTCCAAGGCTTTGATTTTTTCGATCAGCTCTTGAACCGGCACCAGAGGGGCCAGGAGTGTTGCTTTTAAAAGTGCCATTTCCACCATCAGACGTGGAAAGCTGGCATATGCCATTTCAGATTCAGCCTTTATTAACAGCGCCAGGCGCCGCTGAATATCCAGGGTGCTGATGTTGCTTGACTGCTTATGTAGCTCTTCCAGTTCCGCTGCTGTCAGGTCCAGGATTTCTTCCGGTTTTTTTACCGAGCGGGTCACCAGCAGATTGCGAAAGTGCTCGATCAGTTCCTGGCAGAACTGGCGCATGTTATATCCGACAAGGTCAACCTGTTTGATGCCAGCAAGCACCGCCTGGGTGTTGCCTCCGAAGACCGCCGCCGAAATCTCAGCCAGCAGCCGGCGGTCAATGGTTCCCAGCAAAGTGCCGATATCGTCGTCGCTGACGGTATTGCCACAAAATGCCAGCACCTGGTCGAACGCCGTCAGGGAATCCCGCATGCTGCCGTCGCCTTTGCGGGCAATCAACGCCAGGGCTGTATCGGAGATGGTTACCGACTCTTTCCCGGCAATTTCACGCAGTCTGGCAATGATCTTTGGCAGCGTAACCCGTTTGAAGTCAAAGCGCTGGCAGCGTGAAAGGATTGTTACCGGCAGTTTATGTGGTTCCGTGGTGGCAAAGATGAATTTGACATGCTCCGGAGGCTCTTCAAGAGTCTTGAGCAGCGCATTGAATGCGTTGGTTGAAAGCATGTGGACTTCGTCGATGATGATGATTCGATAGCGGCTGTGGGAAGGAAGATATTTGATGTTGTCGCGCAGGTTGCGGACATCGTCGACGCCGTTATTGGAAGCGCCGTCAATCTCGAAAACATCGGTTGAGGTGCCTTTGGTTATTTCGATGCATTGCTGACAGACGTTGCAGGGCTCATGCGTGACCCCCTGTTCACAGTTAAGGGTCTTGGCCATGATGCGGGCGGTACTGGTTTTGCCGACACCGCGGGCGCCGGTAAACAGAAAGGCATGGGCAACCCGGCCTGACTCAATGGCATTTTGCAGCGTGCGACTGACATGCTCCTGGCCAGCAAGCTCGGAAAAGTTTTGGGGACGGTATTTCCTTGCCAGGACTTCATAGTGCGTGTCGTTGGACAAGTGATCTAACCTCGCAGGTAATCTGACTCTCCACGCGATGAAGCGGGGAGCGGCATTTGGTTCAGGGGGATATGGAAGGAAAAGAAGTTTGCAGGCGCAAATGATAGCCGGGTTTACCCGCGGCACACAGCAGGAGCCGCTGCCGTTGCTTCCTTCCGGACCTGGCGGAGTTCACGGCGTGCCGTTGCGCGAGGCCCGGCTATCATTTCCGCCTGCAAGCAGTGAAACAAACACTCAATTGTCAAATCCGAAACACTACACAGGCCGACAAAAATAAAGCTCGGTTCGAGGATATCTCAATTGCCGGGTGTCGTGCCTCGTGTTCAAATAAAATGGCGGAGAGAGAGGGATTCGAACCCTCGGTACGCTATTAACGTACACACGCTTTCCAGGCGTGCTCCTTCAACCGCTCGGACATCTCTCCACAAAAGTGAAGAGTACATATAATCTACCAATTACAATTTGTCCAGCATTTCATATTATGCTTTGAATTAAAGCTCTGAAAATTGTACAGTCCGGACAGGAGAAACGACTGATGAAAATTGCCGTCATAACGGCCATGCCGGAGGAATTTCGCGCAGTTTACTGCTGTCTGGAGCCGGGTACTGCCATGCGGCTGGCCGGACTCAAGGCTTTTCGCAGTCATACATGCGGTCATGATGTTATGCTTCTGGAGTCCGGCATGGGCTTTGATAATGCCGCATATGCGGCAGAAGCGGTTATCAGGGAGGAATGCCCCGAGCTGCTGATCTCGGTCGGTTTCTGCGGCGGGATTGATCCGGCCCTGCAGACCGGCGATGTGGTGGTCGCAAAACAAATGGTGATTGTGACCGGGGATGGTCTTGAAGAGGTGCCGGTACTGTTCTCGACAACAGGCCCGACCTTTGTGGCGCGACAGGCCGGAGCGAGGATCTTCGGAGGGATGTTCGCCAGTACGCCGGCCATCATGTCAAAAACAGTGCTGGCCGGAATGCTCCCGACCGGAAGTCCCACTCCGGTAGTGGAGATGGAAAGTGCCGCTATTGCCATCATTGCCGTTGAAAACAGGATTCCGCTGCTGGCGGTCCGGTCGGTAAGTGACCCTGCTGACGAAGAACTTGGCTTCTCACTGGATGAATTCTGTGATGCCCGCATGCGCATCCGTCCGCACCGGGTACTACTGACAATCCTTCGCAAGCCCCGCATTATCCCGCAGCTGCTCCGGTTGGCCCGCAACAGCCGCATCGCGGCAAACAGCCTGGCGGCGGCTATGAAAAAATTACTGCCCCTTTTGTGACGCACGTCCTGCGGGAGACCAGGGGTAATCCCGCAGGTGTCCTCCCAATTCTTCCTTGCTGTAGCGATTGGCCCTCCTAAGAGCCAGAATAACCACCATCAGAATTGGCAGGGTGAACATCAATGCAGCGCATAGCGCCATGAACCGCTCACCAATCACCAACATCATGGCGGTGTTGAATATCAGCACCGAAAGATAGAGCACCGGTCCCAACAGTGAGCGGAAGGGGAGATTGATGACTCCCGTCGGAGCATCATCGAGGCGTCGGGCATCGATCAGCTGAAAGGCAGCAATCAGGCAAAAACTGGTCAGTAACCACCCCGCATAATTGGAAAGCGGCACACCAAAATGGATTCCTGCCTCGCGATAGCCGTAAATCTGCCCCAGAAACCAGCGCCGTCCCTGAAGCGCCACCGGATCGATCACGATGTCGAGAAAGGTTTGCAGGAACGACCCCAGCAGCAGCGCCGCAAATGAGCGGCGGATAGAGCGGGTTTCCAAGGTTGCCACATTCCAGCGCCACGTCTTGAGCGGCGAGATGATAAAAAGTGCCGTGGCATAGCTGCAGTAGGAAAGAAAAACATAGGAGAGCGAGTCGAAGAACGGCACCCCGGCAATCCAGAGTTCGCGGCAGCTGGTGGTGTCGATGTAGTAATACCAGCCATAGGGGAAGCCGGTATTAATGGAGAGCCACTCCGAGCCGAAGGCAATAAAATAGCCGACGAGCGTGTACGTGGCTGTCCGCCGCCAGCCGATGTGGGGGACGCACGCGAGCAGAAAGGCCCCGAAAAAGGCGAATAAATACGGGCGCATCGTAATGGTGCCGATGGCGATATCGAGAAAATGGGGCATTTTGGTTAGTCCCTTTGTGGCCACGCCATTTTGGCTGAGCCCGCTATTAATAATATATTTCTGCCGGAAGCCGGGCAAGAGCCGCCACTATAGCCAAAACTCCCCAATAGCGCAAGGCCGCACCCGAAGCGGATGCGTACTTTTGCTGCTACGTTTGGGCAGGCTATATCAGTAAAATATTCCGCTGAGACAAATGCTTCGCGTTTCTTGCGAACTGGATTTCTGCCGCTGCTGTTGCCGTAATGGCTAAAAAAAGGTACGCTACAGACATGACAACTCACAATTACATCCTCGCCCGTCGTTGCTGGATCTTTGATCTGGACGGAACGTTAACCGTTCCGGTACACGATTTTCCTGCTATCCGCAGTGCGCTCGGCATGGGCCATAGCGATACGGATATCCTCCAGTTCCTGGCGTCGCTGCCGTCACCAGAGTCTGCAGCGAAGCATGCCCGCTTGATCGAGATCGAGTATGAGCTGGCAGACAGAACCGCTGCCGCCCCCGGTGCCGAGCGACTGCTCGACCTGTTGCACCGGCGCGAGGCCCGTGTCGGCATCCTCACCCGCAACACGCGAGAGATCGCACTTCATACCCTCGGCCAGATTGGTCTCAAGGGATACTTTACTGCTGCCGATATTCTTGGCCGTGACGAGGCTGCCCCCAAGCCTCACCCAGAGGGGATAGAAAAACTCCTCGCCGGATGGGGGAATGAACCGGACGAGACGGTAATGGTGGGTGATTACCTGTTTGACCTGCAGGTGGGGCGTGCGGCCGGAACGGCCACGATCCACGTGGATAGCAGTTGTACCTTCCGCTGGCCGGAACTTGCCGATTTGGTGGTTGCTACCTTGGAGGATCTGGCTGAGGCGATGGCCAGAAATGTGTCTGAATGACGTATGAAAACTTAAATAGTGAAGGGAATGATATATGATACGTTTTTGGTTAACTGTGTGCATGCTTCTGGCGTGTGCCGCCCCGGCGGCTGCTCTTGATCATAGCCTGGGGAAGCAGGTCCTGGCAGAGATTAATCTGGCCCGAACCGATCCCCACGCCTATGCCGGTTTTATCCGCAACTTCCGGAGCCAATTCCGTGGGACGTACTACCTGCAGCCGGGGAGCACAACGCGCGTACAAACGACCGAGGGGGTTGCGGCCGTCGATGAGGCGATCAAATACCTCTCCCGCCTGAAACCACTGCCGCCGCTGGTCTGGTCGGATGGACTTGCCGCTGCGGCGGCCGAGCTGGCGGATGAACAGGAACGCTCTGGCGCCACCGGTCATAATGGCAGGAAAAGCCACGGGATGCGTGAGCGGATTGAGCGCCATGGGGAATGGGCCGGGGTAATCGGTGAAAACATTGGCTATGGTCCTGAAGGTGCCCGCAATATGGTCATCCAGCTGATAGTTGACGACGGCGTACCGGGCCGTGGTCACCGGGTAAATACCTTCAGTCCTTCCTACAAAACCGCCGGGGCGGCCTGTGGCCCTCATCCGCGCTTTGGGAACATGTGCGTTATCGATTTTGCGGGGGGCTTCAGGGACAGCAGATAATACCAGAGAGCTTGCTTGTGTAGCAGTAAGCGTTTAAGGCGGCTAATTGGCCGCCTTTAGAAGGAAAGTTTCAAGGAAGAAGTTTTGCCGGCTTTAGTCTCTTGGAATCGCCAGCATCCGGTCCAGCGCTCTTTTAGCCTTGATACGGATCTCTTCAGGGACAGTAACAACAGGCGACAGGGTCTGGAGCGAAATCAGCACATCTTCCAGAG
>JAQUCQ010000418.1 GCA_028686145.1 Desulfuromonadaceae bacterium
AGCGCCTTCCCTCGCTGCCGCCGCTTCAGTCATCGGCGCAATAATCGGGCGAATAAAGCTAGGGTGCCCACCCAGTTGCAGCCCCAGTCCCACCGTCACCTGACGGAAAATCTGATAGGCGATCATCACGCGTCCGGCGGTCAGGGTTTTCATGCAGCGAATCAAGTCTTCGGCTTTTTCCCTCAAGCCGAACCGTTCCAGGATGCCGATGACCGGCAGCACCAGGATCAGCAACGACATGTAGCGGTTGGTGACAAATGCCTGGCCAATCGCCTCCAGAATCTGCAGCGGCGACAACCCTGCCACCAACCCCGTGGCAAATCCCGCTGCCAGAACGACCAACAATGGATTGAACCGGAATAACAAACCGATGATAACGATGGCAACCCCAATGAGTTTGATCACAAAATACCCTCCTTCATTTATAATTTGCTCTCAATATATTGATAGCTTCAGTTTACTGGAGAGATCCGACAGAACTCTGATGCCCGCAACGCTGTTCCCTTTCGAATTTAGTGCCGGTCCTACGACACCGATGCCCATCTTTCCTGGAATTGCTGCCATAATTCCTCCTCCAACTCCGCTCTTGGCCGGGATACCGGTGGAAGTGGCAAACGCGCCTGACTCATTGTACATACCGCAGGTCGACATCATAGCCTTTACAATCCTGCAGGAATTCGGATTGGCAACTGCTTCACCAGTTCCAGGCATCAGGCCATCTCCAGCCAAAACGGCTCCAATTCGAGCAATGTCGTGGCAAGTGACTTCGATTGAACATAGTCTGAAATAAATATCCAGGACTTCTTCCACATCGCCGGAAAGCGTCCCGGTGCTTTTCATATAGTAAGCCAGCGCCCGGTTTCGGTTTCCGGTCAACGTTTCTGATTTATAAACCTTATCATTAACTTCAATGCTTTGATTTCGAGTCATTTGACGTATAAGCTTTACTACTCGCAAAAACTTCTCCTCATAGGCCTTGCCTGAAATAAAAGGGATTATGGCGATGGCTCCTGAATTGATCAACGGGTTTAGCGGCTTGTGGCTCCGGCTCGTTTCCAGGTTGGCAATGGAATCAAAAGAATCAGAACAAACCTCGAAACTTATTACCTTTGCAATACTCCTTATTGGTGCATCTTCGAGTGCACAAAGCAATGTCACCGCTTTAACAATGCTTTGAATTGAAAAGAACGTCCTCGCATCCCCTGCAGCCCACTCTTGTCCGTTCACATCGGTGACGCAGATGCCCAGCGCATCGCTATTGGCAGTGCTTAAGGCCGGAATATAGTCGGCTACTTTTCCTTTTTGCGTCCACTGCCGGTTTCTGGCAATAACGTCGTCCAGCAAAGACTGCATCCTACTCCCCACCTTCTGCTTATCTTGGCTGCAACTATTGTATGCGATCTGTGTATGCGGCCAAAGCTTCCATATCTTTTATGATGATCTTCTTTTTTTCGATACTGATCAATTTCTCTGCCATAAATTTCTTTAAAACCCGAGTTACCGTAATTCTCGAACAGCCGACATTATGAGCCAACTCACCCTGGGTAAACAAGGTGGAGATGCTGCGTTGGTCCTGCCCGGCTTCCAAAGTGTCCGAGCAAGCGGCCAAGCGGATCAAGGCATCAGCAATCCGGCCGGGCGAATCATTAAAAGTGTTATTAGTTAACTGAAGCAAAACAATCCGATATTTACGGGTAATGCTGTTAATCAAAAACGGATAAACGGCGGGGTTTTCAGACACGACCTTCTGAAGAAGCCCCCTGCTGATGTATGAAATCTCTGCATATTCCTTTGCCCGGACCAGAAAATGTAACCCGCCGCCGCAGAACAGGTTCATTTCGCCAAAAATTTCACCAGGCCGCATCGTATACAGTAATCTTTCACAGCCCTGAAAACTGATAATACTTTTGGCGACCTTTCCCCTGACAACGATTCCAAAGCTGGAACGGGCCAATTCACAATCAATCGTCTGTTTTTTCTCATACTTCCGAACCACGCCGCGTTCAGACAACTCATTCAAAAAGTAGTGCCGCATGGCAATCTGCTTTTTCTCATCAAAGACATCCTGATACACGCTCATCCCTCCTGAATTAGCTCGATTCGGGACCAGAGAGACGCATTCATGCTTGCGTTGTGTGATTTATTTGACTATTCATCCATATTATAGAATAGCTGCCGCAAAAAAAATGTATCGGCAACTACACAGCGTCTTTTCTGAAGCAAAAAAGAAGGGACGGTTGCTTTCCATAACCAAAAGCAATGCCGATCCCTCCGCATGGTCTTGTATTCAGTTACCAAGCTGCTGCTTCATCCTTGCGCCTGCAACGGCCCGACCGCCGTCTCCACCTGGTTCACAATCGTTTCACCGACCAGTAATCGGTATACCGTCGCAATGTCCTCGGCCGGAACCCGGTCTTCCTCCAGATGCGGCACCTCCGCCCGGACAGCCTTGTACGCTGCCTGCACGCCGACGCCCGGTTCCAGCGGTTTCAGAAAGTCGAGCCCCTGCGCCGCGACCAGCATCTCAATCGCAATGACGTGGCGGGAATTTTCCAGAATCTCACGCGACTGCCTAGCCGCTATCGTACCCATGCTGACATGGTCTTCCTGATTGGCCGAAGTGGGAATCGAATCGACGCAGGCCGGATGCGCCAGCACTTTATTCTCTGACACGAGGGCCGCCGCCGTGTATTGGGTGATCATCAGGCCGGAATCGACGCCGGGATAGGCCGTCAGGAACGGTGGTAAATCACTGAGGTGCGCGTCCAGCATCCGGTTGACCCGT
>JAQUCQ010000070.1 GCA_028686145.1 Desulfuromonadaceae bacterium
CATTCAGGCCTACGTAGGGCGTAACACAAAAAAGCAAAAATAGCGCTGACTGACTAAATAAACACCGCCTGTTAGGGGATTACCACCCCGCCCGAAACAACAAATTTTACCGCTTCCTCTACCGTCATGCCGCTCTCGTATACATCACACTCCTGGAACCAGAGCGCAAACCCGGATGTCGGATTTGGCATGGTTGGAATATAGACGACAACAAAATGCTCACCATCCCGTTCTACCTGTGCCGTCACAAACCCCACCGCACGCACACCAGGACGGGGCCATTCCACAAAAACCGCACGCCGGTATGAAGAGCCTCCTTCCCGAAAAACCTTGGTCAGCTGCTTGCTTGAAGTGTAGATCATCTTAACCAATGGAATCCGCGTCAACAGATCGTCGCCCCATGACAACAGGCGCTTTCCAAGCACATTTGTGGCCACCAGTCCGGTCAAATAGATAACCACGGCGCCAATTATCATACCGATACCGGGTATATGCCCTTCACTCCGCCCGAAGAGTACCATCAAACTATCAAGGTAGCTGCCAAGAATTCCATCGGCAAAATTAAAGAGAAACTTAAGAATGAAGATAGTGATCCCGAACGGGATGACGATAAAAATACCTGCCAGGAACGTCCCTTTAAGGTGATTACCCACAGTTTTCATGAAACTATTCCTTTTTCAAGTGAGAAAATCGGCAGATGGCGATGCCACCCGTAATGAAGGTATGGGTACTCCATGTTCCTGAAGATGGCAAGAAAAAACCCCGCACAGACGACTCGTAAATAGTTTACACACCATACATGAGATATCTTGGCACACACACTTCTTATAATCCTTATTTAAGGTCTCGATTTAATTTTCATTGCCTGATACAAACGGTACAAAATACTATTTGGAGGTACATCATGACGCATCGTTTATTACTTGTAGTGTTCTGCGCATCTTTTGCAGCTTCCACCGCTTTTGCCCAAGAAGATCTTGTGGAAAAGATTAAACACCTTGAACAACAGATTCAAGAGCTCAAAGCACAGAAACTACAGCAAAAAAACATCGCTGAAAAAACTGAGCAGTGCATGAAAGTCGTTAATCGTGAAAAATTTTGTACATGCGTCGGCAAAAACCTGCCGCAAGAGGTAAGCTTTGAACAATATGTACACACAATGATTACACCGAAAGAAGCACTTGGCTACACACGTATGACTCAGGAACAGAAAAACGTAATAGATACCACGGTGAGTGTGCGTGAAAAATGCATCGAGAAAGGTTTTTTCAATTAGCAAGCGGGGGAAGTTTGCATTAACCATCATCCGTACAACAGATAGAGAAGGCGTAACAACTCCATAGTTCTGGAGTTATTACGCCTTCTGAAAACAGTATTACGTTAAACAAATACTATCAATCTTTCCCAGGAGAGAGATCACCAGCAAGCAGGTCACTTGGATGTGGAACCTACCTCCTTCAAAGCAGCCTGCAGCTTTGCCTTGTTAAATCCCTGTATCCTTACCTTGTTATCGATAACGAAAAGTGGGACACCCCGCTTCTGATCAGGCACCCCCATTGAATCGTATATCTTCATCAGGGCGGTCATTTGTTCTTCGTCAAGATCTACCTCATGGTCGATAAACGGTATATCGTTTTTCGTGAGATATTCCCTGGCCTCCTTGCAGTGAGGGCATGTTGAAAGCGTGTAAATGACGACCAAAGCTTTTTTCACCGCTGGCGGTTGATGCGGAGATATCAACGTCTCAGTTTGGGAACGAGGGGATTTGGCCGCTTCGCCTGCAAAGCAAGAGACAGAGAAGGCAAGCAACAGTAACGACATTATTAAAAGAACTTTTTTAAACATATGATTCCTTTCTTAGTTAAGACGCTTGAAGTAAATGTACATGTGTACCCATAACACATTTTGGTAATATTGCAATTGGCAGTTGTATCTTAACCGACATCAGATATAATTTGACACAAAGATAACATCACCATGCCCTGCAATTGACCAGTGAATTTTATCCAGCATCAGGAATACGTACACAGGAGAGAATATTTATGAAACCAGGATTTATTCTAATTGCATGCGCCGTAACATTATTGACTGTTTCGACCTTCCAGACTGCTCTGGCCGAGGGCGGAGATGATTTTCACAACAGGAGGACAATTGCCGATGAACAGTCGCTTGTAATGGTCGGCAAACCGGCTCCCGACTTTAAACTGGAGGGAGTGGTCAGCCTTGAACCGGGGAAGGAGTTCAAGACCATAACGCTAAAGGATTTCAAAGACAAATGGCTGGTGTTGTTCTTCTACCCCGCTGACTTTACCTTTGTCTGCCCAACCGAGATTAAAGGCTTCAGCGATACTCTTGCCTCATTCAAGGAATTGAACGCAGAAGTTGTTGCAGTCTCAACAGACAGCAAATGGTCGCACCTTGCCTGGATAAAAAGAGGCGATCTGGGAAACCTCAAGTATCCGCTTCTTGCCGACTTTACCAAAAACGTTGCGCGCGCTTACAGAGTGCTTGACCCGGAACAGGGAGTTGCATTGCGGGGACTTTTCATCATTGATCCCAAAGGGATCATTCAGTACCAGGTTATCCATAATATGGATGTAGGCCGAAGTATTGAAGAGACTCTCCGTGTCCTTGAAGCTCTCCAAAACGGTGGGCTCTGCCCGCTGGGGTGGAAACCGGGTCAAAAAACCCTCGGTAAATAGTACTAAGCCGAAGAAGCGCTCCCTGTTGAAACAAAAAAGAACTGGCCCGCCGGAATTTTCCGGCGGGCCAGTTTATTACATAATTTACGATGAATTACTTATATTCAGCCATCTCATCAAACTGGAGATATTTGTAGATCTTTTCCTTGTTCGGCTCGATCTTGTCTTTATAGATTTCGAGGAACTCGGCCGGAGTCGGCAGTTTACCCATCAATGCCGTTACTGCGCCCAACTCGGCGGAACCGAGATATACCTTGGCACCGTTGCCGATACGATCATCGAAGTTACGGGTTGAAGTGGAGAACATGTTGACCCCATCAGGTACACGGGCCTGGTTACCCATGCAGAGCGAGCAACCGGCGATTTCAATACGGGCACCAAAGGCACTGTAGACCGCAAAGTAAGCTTCATCTTTCAACTTCAGCTGATCCATACGGGTCGGCGGGCAGATCCAGGTACGAACTGCCGGGTTAAACTTGCTGCCGCGCCAGATTTCGGCCGCGGCACGGAAGTGCCCGATGTTGGTCATGCAGGAACCGAGGAACACATCCTGAATCTGCGTTCCGGCAACGTCGGAAAGCAGCTTGACATCATCCGGGTCATTCGGACAGGCCAGAATCGGCTCGGTGATTTCTGCCAGATCAATCTCGATTACAGCAGCATATTCAGCATTGGCATCAGCCTCAAGCAGCTTGGGAGCTTTCAACCACTCATTGACGGCATCAATACGCTTCTGCAGAGTCTGAGCATCCTGATAGCCTTCTTTGATCATATTCTTCATCAGGGCCACGTTGGAGCGCAGATAGGTGGCAACAGAAGCTTCGGAAAGCTTGATGCAACCGGCTGCGGCAGAACGCTCGGCAGCGGCGTCGGTCAATTCAAACGCCTGCTCTACAGAAAGGTCAGGCAGACCTTCCATTTCAAGAATGCGGCCGTTGAAGATATTAACTTTGTTCTTTTTCGGTACGGTCAAAAGGCCCTGTTTGATGGCCCAGTAAGGAATGGCGTTAACGGCATCACGCAGGGTGATGCCGGGGTTGAGCTTACCCTTGAAGCGAACCAGAACGGATTCCGGCATATCAAGCGGCATGAAGCCCATGGCGCCAGCAAAAGCGACCAGACCGGAACCGGCTGGGAACGAGATGCCGATCGGGAAACGGGTGTGGGAGTCGCCGCCGGTACCAACGGTATCGGGCAGCAGCAGGCGGTTCAGCCATGAGTGAATAACGCCGTCACCCGGCTTCAGAGGAACGCCGCCACGCTCGATAATGAACTGTGGCAGGGTTTTGTGCATCTTGACGTCGGCTGGTTTCGGATACGCAGCGGTGTGACAGAAAGACTGCATGAACATCGGTGACAGGAATTTGAGGCAGGCGAGCTCTTTCAGCTCGTCAGCGGTCATCGGACCGGTGGTGTCCTGTGAACCGACTGTAGTCATCTTTGGCTCACATGCTGTGCCCGGCAGGATACCGGCAACGCCGCAGGCCTGACCGACCATTTTTTGAGCCTGGGTGTATCCCTGGCCGGCTTTCGGAACCGGGTTGACCGGCAGAGTAAAGATGTCGGTAGCACCAAGGCCGAGTGCGGTACGGGCACGGTCGGTAACGGCACGACCGATGATCAGCGGAATACGGCCGCCGGCACGGAATTCATCAGCAAGGGTGTTCGGGGCAATCTGGAATGTGGAGAGCAATTCGCCGGCTTCGCTCTTGATTTCACCTTTTTTGGTGTCGATAACAATCACGTCACCGGTGTTCATCTTGGTAACATCTGCTTTCAGCGGCAGAGCGCCGGAATCCTGAGCAGTGTTGAAGAAAATCGGGGCAATAACGCTGCCGATGATAACGCCGGCAGTTTTTTTGTTCGGCACGCAAGGGATTTCCTGGCCGATGCACCAAAGCACCGAGTTGCAGGCGGATTTACGTGAAGAACCGGTGCCGACAACATCGCCGACAAATGCAACCTGATATCCGTCTTCACGGAACTTGGCAATAGTTGCCAGTCCATCAGGAAAGCGGGTTTTACCCATGGCCAGAGCGTGCAGTGGAATATCAGGACGGCTCCAGGCGTCGCCGGCAGGGGAGAAATCGTCAGTATTGATTTCGCCTTCAACCTTGTACACCTTGACCTTGATGATCTCGGCCAGGCTCGGTTTGTTGGTGAACCACTCTGCGTTGGCCCAAGAGGTAAGAACTTTTTTAGCGGCAGCATTCGTTGCAGAAAGCGCCACAACCTGGTCAAAGCCGTCATAAACAAGAGTCATGCCGGACAGGGCACAGGCAGCTTCGTCAGCCAGTGCAGGATTTGACAGTGCAGCAACCAGCGGAGCCACGTTATAGCCACCCATCATGGTGCCGAGAAGACGAACAGCATCAACCGGGCTTACCAGCGGAGACTTCTTTTTCCCGGCAACGATATCGGCAAGGAACGCAGCCTTTACTTCAGCAGCCGGATCAACACCAGGGGAAACACGCTCTTTGAGCAGGGTAAGCAGGAAGGCTTCTTTTCCGGCAGGTGGGTTAACCAGCAAATCACAAAGACCGGTGGTCTGTTCTGGGGTCAACGGGAGTGCGGGAATACCTTGTGCCGCCCTCTCCTTTTCATGTGCAAGATACGCTTCAATCATCTACTCTTCCTCCTTCGTGGGGTATATTTTGCGCTGGTTGCGAGCCGTAGAAACGCGAGTGTAAATCGCATACTGTATACATTTTTTAGAGCTGCCTTGTCAAATCATAATTATTCTCAAACAGAGGCTTTAAGCCAAACGAAAACGGGGCATCCGGACTTTGAAAAACAAAACCCCTGCAGCTGGCAGAAGCAGCATACAGGGGGAAATATCTTTTTACTCTCAGTTAACGGTGTTGCACAACTTTCTTATTTTCGCACTTTTTACAAACCGCTCACCCCAAAGTGCTTCAGGCTTATTTTGACGGTCGCCAACAATGGCCGCACTCTTTGCATCGTCTCTTTTCCCTTGGCAGAAGCAAAGGCAGTCCAAATAACATCCACGTAAGAAAGGAGTTCCGCTTGTCCAAAAAATCTTCCGTGTTTTTGCTTCCGCATTCTGGGCAGGCTTCTGCTTCCACATTATAGGTTGCAGAGGGTTCAATTTCTGGAGCCAGTATTTGCAGCGCCTCAGATGCCAGAGGCGCAGGAACTCGCACTTTCACGCCACCCAATGCATTGGAATACAACCAATTTATTCCGATTGTATATTCGTCAGCAATGAAAGCAGGAATACCCTCTGATTCAAGTCGAGACTTCACCATATGTGCTTCGTATGGTGTGCTATATCTACCTATCGTTACCAGATTTTCTGTCATTTATTTCTCGTCTAACGGGCCTGAGGCGCAACGGCAGAGCGAAGCGGAGACCGCGTACCGCCGAGTGTTGGGCTTTTCCCTATGATTACCATGGCATCAATGCCCCTATGATCGCCAGGGCAAGTGAAACCGGGACTAGAACGTATGCAAATTTTAGTAGCTGTCTTTGTGAATTAAGGAAAGAAGTTGACGGAAATTGTTTTGCCTCTGCGTCTAGCACTTTTCTAACTGGTGGGATTAACCAGACCAGGAAATTCCCTATAATCATGGCAACAGGTAGTGCACCAAAGAAAGGTGTTACTGCTGCCAGAATTGCTCCGATGCCTTGTCCCGTTGTCTGAAAATTCTGTCCTGGATAAATTGTCGAGTGCAGAAGAATAAGTGCTTTGTATGAACTCATCCAAATTGCACAGAGTGGAATAATTATCGCTGGAAGGAGCAACAAGTTCCATGCACTCTTCCGGCGCTTTGCTCGAAGTTTTGCGTTCTCGATGTAATTCATGCCAGTATTTTTCTCAATTTATTTCTCGTCTAACGGCTCGGGCCATGACCCGCCCGCCCAGCATTATCGGGCGGTCTGCGTCCATGGGCCTTGTTGGGTATTCAGCTTCAATTTCCTTCGGAACAGCCTTCGGCAATAATTTCCTCTAGCATTCCCCGCAAAGAATAGTTATTCAGGTTTCTTAACTGAAGGATATTCGCTGGGGTCACTTTTCCCTTGCGGATCACAGAGAACTCATTTTGGAACATTGCCATGTTTCCGGATAGCTTGTAAGCCGCCGCCAGATACAGCCGCGCTATGACCATCTCCGGGTCAACCGCAAGGATAGCGGTGAAATGAGTGATTGCATCTTCGTACTTGCGTTTTATGAGGGCTATTTCTCCGAGACTGAGGTTTGATGTTGTAATGAAAGAATCTATCTGAATCGCTTTTTTATAAGCCTCTATCGCTTTTTCTTCGTTTCCGAGGCGGTTGTAACAATCTCCGATAAGGTCGTATGCCAGCGGTTGAAAGACGGTTGCTTTCAGCTTTTCTGCGCATTGAAGAGCACCAGAATAGTCTCCCTCGTCATAAAGCTTGTGACCGCGCTCAATTTCTCGTTTCTTGAGGGACACTCGTAATCGGCTGAATCCATAGAGTACTGCAAGACTCACGATGGTCAGTCCAGCAATCATTGTCATTCGTATCAAGGCATCAGTCATCGTTTCCTTCAATTACTCACCCAACGAGGTCGGCCTTGACCCGTCCGCCGAGTTTTTTCGGGCAGTCGGCGTCCAAGGACGTGGTTAGCTGCTCAATTTCATAATGTGACTATCGTGAAGTACAAAACGAACAGAAACCAGAACACGAACCAGCCGCAATAAATTTTTCTGAAGGTTGGATGGCTGTTTTCGTAGTTACTGGTTGGCCTGTACTCGCCGTTAACCATCTCTTTTCTTCTCGGAAAGTAGTAGAACCATATCGACCACAAGCCCCAAAACCAGAAGGCGAGCGTCATCGAATGGAATTCAATCTTTGAAAATTCCTTTGGAATTATTCCAATAAACGGGAGGACAAAAAGCAAGATCATCACCACTCCGAGTGGTCTTGCGATTGGATTAAGTTTCTCCGCCAGTTTGATGAATAGTTTTGTCATTTCTTCTTTCCAGCTAACGGGGTCGGCCTTGACCCGTCCGCCCAGCCTTTTCGGGCGGTCGGCGTCCAAGGACGTGGTTGGACTTTCATATCTCCGCCATGTTCCTCCGGCGGTAAACACTCCGCTTTTCTCCGACTGTCCTCGCTAAAGCTGATGTCAGTGGCGTCTTCGGTTCCGCAACTTCCAGCCGGTTCCTCTCTTGGTTCTTCCGCGCTTCCTTGCTACTCCACCAGTTCCCTTCTCCGGCTGAGAACTCCGCAAGACTTGAATTTTTTTTGAATTTACTTGGTTTGTTATGTTGGGCCTTCATACAAGAGTAGCCGATCCTTGTAATAGTTCTGCCCCTTGTCAACTGCCAAACGTTGTGCCAAGTCGTTTAGCCTTTCGACTTGAGTTCTGTACCAATCAAATTCTTCGTTTGTCATATTGAAATAGATTTCATACCAGCAGATCCAAGTGATTGTAACGGCTATAACTTTTTGTTTGGAAGTCTTATCGTAGCCGATTCGATAATACTCGTCTTGGTTGATCCACTCTTGAACAAAATCAGTTTTATTGAAGGAAGAAGCGCCAGCTAATTTCTCCACAATATGAGTTGCTTGTTTTTCTCGCTTTTTGTTGAATGGCCACATTTTATCTCTCTTCTATTTTTGTCGTCCAACGGGCCGGGAGAACAGCGGCTTGCCCGCTGCTTCTTCCTGGTTATACCTCGCCTTTCTTCCTCGTCTGGCGAGCAAACGAAAGGACAAAATAATGAATTGCGAAGAACTCAGATTTGAATGCCTAAAACTTGCTCTTCAAAAATCAGATACGCTAGAAGATGTAGTACAACGGGCTAATCTTCTTGTAGAATTTGTTCAAGGGTCTTCCCGTACACAGCTTTGCGACACTGGCGGAAAAGACTGAGCCAATATCTCTTGTCTTTATTTTCTGCTTTGAGGCTGCTGTAATAGTCAATTTTACAGGCGAGATCGAATGCAACTCTTTCTTTTGAATCAGACTCAATTGACACTGGTGAAGTGATGCTAACTTGGTCGGCCATTTTACTTTCCTCCTCTTGGGTAATGGTGCCCACTACGGAGCACTCGGTTTTTTCGGTTTTTTTGGTATAACGGCTTGGGAGAACAGCGGCGGTTTTAGGCCGCTGCTTCTTCCTGGTTGAACCTTCGCTAATTACTTGTTGTCTCGCGTTAAGGTTGACCGCTCCGGGTGACCTTTTACTGCTTTACTGCATTTAAGATAGTGGCTTTATTATGTATTCTGATGATTTGTTTTTGAGGATGTCCATAACAACATTAATCTGATATTTATTCAAAATCATCATAGTTTCTACAGGTATAAACTTTCTGTCTTTTTGAAGTCTTCGAAGGATTACTTAAAGCGTTCTACGTTGGTGTCGATTATTTTTCCAACAATCAATTGAACCAATGGCGTACAGGAAAATTCTTTAATGAACAAGCCGAAACAGCCTGGCAGCTATTGAATTGTTTTTTGAATACAAACAGTGATGTGACGAAGGCGGGGGGAGTTATCTGGAAATTGATGGTGGTTTAAGTAAATTAAACAGCCCTCCGGTTTTGAAAATCCGGAGGGCTGACTGGAATTATCGGCGTCACGTTCGCAGACGGGCTTGGTGATGGCTGACCGCTATTTCATTTTTACAGTTCGTACAAACCTGTCGTGTACCCGCGCCAACGATGAATAACCGGGGTATTTCTGCAACTGAACCTGAAGCCGCGCAATGCGCTCGGCAAGCGGAGGATGGGTCGTGAACCACGACCCCTTCTTGTCCGTGCTGGTAGCTTCCACCTTCTGCAACTTTTCCAAAACCCTGATCATTGCAGAGGGATCATAGCCGGTGCGATAGGTCGTCTCCATCGCTGCCTGGTCAGCTTCGAACTCCATATTTTTATCGAGACCTTTATCAAACAGGACTGCCTGCATGTCACCTATGGCCGAGGCAAACATCTTTCCTTTGTTCCCTCCGACGCTTGCTGCCGTGATTGTCCCGACCCCCTGGAAAAACTGGGCGCGCTGAGTGCTCTTCAACGCGTGTTTCGCCGCAACGTGGCCAACTTCGTGCGCCAGTACGGCTGCCAGCTCAGACTCATCGTCCAGAATGGAGACCAGGGCACGACTGACGAAGATGACTCCTCCCGGAACGGCAAAAGCATTCTGCACCGGGCTGTCCAATACCGCAAACTGATACGGGATAGTCGTACGCTTGCTGTTGTCGGCAACCGCGTTCCCCACCAGATTGACATACTTTTGCAGCGCTTCATTTTTTACCGGATTCCCAAAACGTTGCAACCCTTCAAGAGCCAGACTTTCACCGATAATGCGCTCGGTTTTATAATCGATCTCCTTTGAGCTTGATAAGAGCTGAGATGCCCCGGAAAATATTTTATTTTCTTTTGAATCCGGTTTGACAACCTTCTGCAGCGTATCAAAGAAACTGGCAGAAGCGGCTGAAGCGGTCAGAGATACAAGCAGTGCCGCAATAAATAGGTATCTCATTTTCCACCTCCCTGAATCTGGGCATATTCGCCTATTTTCCCCTCTTTCAGAAACGCCTTCAGCTCCTTGGCGCTGACTTTTCGCGCCAGTACGGCATCGAGGGATTTTTTATACACTTCCGGGGTGCCACGATCTTTTGCGTACGCCGTCACCTCAGGAGAGAGACCGCGAATACTCCGGGCGCTGTCAGCCTTGGCCGTATTAATCTGGCTCTTCTGCATACTGCCGCCGAAGATCCCACCATCGTCGCCGGACACTTCAGCCGCCGGTGGCGCATCGGACACACGGCCGGCGTACACCCACCCTTCTTTACCGGCAGCCGTCCTGACTTTCAACCAGCGACCTCCGGACTCGACAACGGTAACCTCGGTGCCGACCTGGACATCGGCGACACTTTCGGACGTCGCTGACGCCTCGGCCTTCAGCGCCGTCCCTTCACTGGACACCCAGCGCTTTTCTTCAGCCATTGCCAGAGAAGAGAGCAGCAACAGCATTAATACTGCAACCAAACTGCGGGTAATTCTCATCATAAACCTCCATATATACATTGAGTTAAAGATCTGCTGTCGAGTCGATATAAACCATGCAGAGGTGCGATTATACCTTGTGCACCACCGACTGACAAACTGATTCTTGTTTTGTCACCCGAAAAACTGAACTTGTCAGGCTACAAATAGTCTCCGGTCAGGACAAACGCCCCCCAATAGCCGGGGTGCGGATAACGGTTTTTCACATGCTGCATGGCGCGGGTCAGGCTCTCCGCCTTTCCGTGGCTGGTATACTCACGGTAAAACTGTTTCATCATGATCGCCGTCGAAACGTCGCTCACCCGCCAGAGGCTCGACATCAGCGCATGAGTCCCGGCAAAGATGAATGCGCGGTTCATCCCGACCACATCGTCGCCGCTCCGGATATCCCCCAGGCCGGTCTGGCAGGCGCTCAACACGACCAGATCAGCCCGGATATCAAGCCCGAAGACCTCCTCGGCCTGCAGCTTGCCGTCCGCTTTTACATCTTTTGCCAGACGGATCGCCGAAAAGAGCGGATTGACCGGATCAAACTCGCCATGGGAAGCGATGTGAATAATGCCGAATTCACTGATATGTTCCCGCACCCAGCTTTCGGTGGCACGTTCGCGGGTCAGGGTCGTCACGTCCGGATAGTTCCAGCGCAGGGTGCCGACCTCCCGCTCGGCAAAAGGGAGATCAAGAGACGGATTACCGAGATCGGGGTTGCCGATGGCGAGAATGTGAAGTTTTTTCTCGGTATGCCGTCGCGCCAGCGTGTATTTCAGGACCGATGCCGCCGGGAGATAAAACAGCTTCTGCCGGTCAACCAGATAATCACGTCCGTCGTTCAGTGTCGCAAACGACAGATAATGGAGGCTGCCGTGC
>JAQUCQ010000071.1 GCA_028686145.1 Desulfuromonadaceae bacterium
CATAGCCTTTCCCGGTTCTTCCGCGATCAAATCAGTTTGTGCAACTATGAACGGAAGCTTCGCAAGAACGGAGTCAGTCTTCTTTCGATTACTCAGTTAACAGCGGATGACCAGAGCGGTGAAATGACCCGTCGCGTAATTGCCATGTTTGACGAGTTCTCCAGTCTGGAGAACTCGAAGCATACCCTGCGGGCCATGAAGGAAAATGCTCTGCAGGGTTTTCATAATGGCTCAAAACCGCCATTCGGCTTCACTCTTGAGGAGGTGGAAGCACCGGGGCGGAAAAAGAACAAGAAACGGCTTGTTATCGATCCCGCTGAGGCAAAAGTAGTCCGCAACATTTTCTCAATGTATTTGGAGGGAAGTGGCGGCCTTAAGGCGGTAGCTGCAAATCTGAACGGTAACAATATGCTGCGGCGTGACAAAACCTGGAACACAACAACGATCCACCATGTGTTAACCAATCCCATATATCGCGGGGAACGCATTTTTAACCAGCATCATTGGAAAACAGGCGAAGTAAAACCTGAGGAAGAGTGGATACGGGCAGAGATTGAAGCATTAATTACCCCGGATGTTTTTTATCTGGTGCAAAAAAAGCTGAAAATGCGTAGCCCGGCAATGTCTCACCCGCGCTTGACGTCTTCTCGGCGTCTTTTGACCATGGTGCTCAAATGTGGAATATGCGGCGCCAATATGATTATGGCCACCGGCAAACAGAACCGGTATCGTTATTACAAGTGTTCTACCCGTATTACGAAACATCTTGATTTTTGCACCTCCAAAGCTATTCCCATGGAAAAGCTGGATCAGGCTGTCTTGGGTGCTCTGGCCGATAGGGTCTTTACTCCGGAACGGGTGTCGGTGATGCTGGCGGAACTAAAGCAACAACTGGCAGGAAGCAAACAGGTGACCATGCAAGACCTTATGAAACAGCTGGAAGCGGTACGCTTCAGGCTGGGAAATGTCTACAAGTCTATTGAGATGGGAATCGAATTGGATGAACAGTTCAAAGAAAATCTGAGCGGCCTTAAAAAGATGGAAGCAGAAGTCGCGGCAAGGATTGCCAACTACAAGCAGTCGCCACAGGCAGTGGTGGATTCGATTGACAAGGATGAGGTGACTTCTTTTTGCAAACTACTGAGGGAACGACTGCTGGATACTTCAAAGCCGTTCAGTAAGGAATATTTGCAATTACTGGTGAAGGAGATTGTCCTGAATGGTGATAGCGTGAGGATCAAAGGAGAATATACATCGTTGGCAGGTGCAATAAAGTTTACAGGCAAAAAAAAGAAATTGAGTACCCCTGGTGAGGTACTCAATTTCAATAATGATTGGCGTCCCCGAGTCGATTCGAACGACCGGCCCCTTCCTTAGGAGTAATTGGAATCTGATGTCTCATGGTGTTCCATGGTGTTCCTTTTGTGCTGCTATAAGTAATTTATCTATTTGTTTTTACAATATATATGTGATATAAGGTCACCATGATGTCCCATGTGTGTTTGCCAGTTGCCGTCACGTAAACGGCAACAAAACGGCAACAGAAATTGGAGGCTTATGGCTGATACAATTACAGACATGCTTGTCCGCAACCTTAAACCGAGTGAAAAAGAATATACCAAACGCGAAAAGGGTGGCTTTGGAATCCGGGTGCTTCCCTCTGGCCGCAAGGTTTTCTTTTTTCTGTATAGAGTTGATGGTACGCGTCGTTTCTTGAATCTTGGCGATTATCCAGGAACAAAGCTAAAAGATGCCCGTAGAGATTATGAAGAGGCCCAAGCAAAGGTTAAAGCATTAAAAGCAGGTCGGCCTGATGGTGTTGATCCGGTTGAAATGCGAAGAACGAAGCAGAATGAACGCGAAGAAAGCCGCAATGCTGATACGATTAGTGATCTTGTGAAGGAGTACATTGATCGCCACGCCAAAGTCTTCAAGAAGTCATATAAGGAGGACGAAAGACTCCTGAAAAAAGAGATCTTGCCTGTCTGGGGTAATCGTAAGGCGGAGGATATAAAAAAACGTGATATTATTCTCCTTTTGGAAAGCATCGTTGACCGTGGCACACCGGCTATGTCAAATCAGGTACTAAAAGTTACTCGCAAGATGTTCAATTTTGCCGTTGAACGTGACCTCCTTCAATTTACACCATTTACCGGCGTCAAGGCACTTGCGCCGAATACCAGCCGGGAACGCACTCTAAGTGAAACTGAGATAGAAGCTTTATGGAATAACCTGGATAATGCTGTCATAGGTGACGAAATCAAAAATGCGCTGAAGCTTGTGCTCTTAACCGCCCAAAGGCCAGGTGAAGTATCAGGGTTGCATACCCAGGAGATTGACGGCCATTGGTGGACTATACCGGCAGAACGATCTAAAAATGGCAAAGAGCATCGGGTTTACCTGACCGCCACGGCATTGAATATTATTAATGCAGCAATGGTGGATAATCAGGAAGGTCTGATAAAGCATAACCTGAGGATGAAGAAAGAGAAAAAACCTGAACTACCTTTAACCAGCCCATACATTGGCTATATATTCCCATGTCCTCACAGAAATAAAAAACAGTCGATTGATTCACATGCGCTGCCGGTTGCCATACGGCGCAATCTCGCATGGCCGCTGACTGATAAGAATGGCAAACAAATCATTGGCCCTGACGGAAAACCGGCTACCGAAAACAAACTTGAGATTGAGAAATTCACTCCTCACGACTTGAGACGAACGGCGGCTACGTTCATGGCCGGTATGGGATTCATGGATGAGATCATAGATGCAGTGTTGAATCATGTAAAACAAGGAATCATCCGTACCTACAATCGTCATAAATACGACAAGGAAAAACAGCTGGCACTTGAAACCTGGGAGCGTAAGCTTAACAGCATTATCACCGAGACAAAGGACACAAAGGACAACGTAGTATCAATCAACAGTCGAAAAATATCGGCATAAAGCATTACAACGATTTACTGCGATTGGCAGATTACATTTAAGGACCTAAGCCATGGCAATTATAGTTGGAGATGTCCACGGCAACGTGGAAAAAGTACGGGCGTTTCTAGATTACAAACCCGAAGAGGAACACATAGCCCTGTTGACTCTTTCCATGAGCCACAAACCCGCCAGATAGAAGCCCTGCAACTACTACTGGACAGTAAATCACTTTTGCTATGGGGCAACCACGATCTTCATTATTTGAAAATCCCACCTTTTATCTGCACCGGTTTCCAGCACAACAAGGAAAAGCCATTACAGGAGATTATTGAGGCCAACAAAAACCGGTTTCAGGCCGCATACGCCGTTGACGGCTGGCTGTTGACTCACGCCGGTTGTCACATTCGCCTTGCACAGCACAAAACGGATGTGGTTGCCATTGCTGGTCGGCTTAATAGCAAAATGGCGGAATATATCGAAAAGCCCTATGAACCTGGTTCACAAGGCATCTTTGCAATCGGTGGAGGCCGGGGCGGTGAATGCAGAGTCGGCGGAATCTTTTGGCATGACTTCAAGCGTGAAACAGGGCTTGCGCCCATCAAACAAATTTTCGGCCATACAGAGACACCGGAGCCGGTTGTAACTAAAACCTATGTTGCACTGGACACCACCAACAATAAAACTTCCTGTTGGCTGTATGACACCTCGGTAAATGAGCTTGTTTGTCTCGACCTACCGGAACTGAAACTAAAAATGCAAAACAACGAGCCGGGACTTATTGCTGAATTGCCTAAAGATGAACAGGGGCCATTCACCGAATATTTGATACTCAAATCAGTGCCGTTTATGGGTGGATATTGGCAAGCAGATTACAGACGGTGGAAACGCGATCCTGACGGATGGTAGGAGAAAACTAGAACTTGTTCTCTGAATTCCAGCCGAAGATTGATTAAGGGGGGTTATATGCATGCTATTTATGAGTTTCTTAATATCTCTGACCTGCCGGAAAATGAGCAAGAGCCGTTCGAAAAATGGCTTAAATTTAGTGATGGGGAGTATTTGCAGCAGTGGTATGACGCGTGGAAAGCCCACCCGGATAAAATTTTGCGGGAATGTTTCGATGGTTGGAACAGTTTGATAGATTCAGCCGAAAAAGAATTGCTGCAAATAGGGGTAGAGTACCGGCATTATCGCCAGATTAAACAAAAGTTGGGGGGGCTTCGAATTTACATCGATACTCAACATCTGCCGGAGGATGCACAAAAAAAGGCGAGGGAAATTGTTGAAAAATTCATAAAATTAGCAGCTTCAACCTGCGAATACTGCGGGGCTGATGGAATTTTACTATCACATAGCGGTTGCATCAGAACGATCTGTAAAAACTGCGATCAAAAAACATTTGGTACAGAGGAAATATGAGTAATGTTGATTGCTTCTATAAGCACTATTCCGTGACATATACCATGCTTTTAAAAAACATGGTATAACTGCTCAAACCGCATATAACCTAGGTTTGTTTGAAAGTTCCGTATAAAACAACGAAATAGGCTTTTATACGGAACGTGATTTTGTCGTACTGCTCTAGTGTTTACGGGGTATTAATTTCATGCATGATGAAGCTCCTTTTACTGTATTTCTTTTGCTGCTTCGGCCAATACCGCTCGCAAAAACGAGATCGACTGATGATAAATACCTTGGGGGTATTTGCTCTCTCTTGGGCCTGCCACATTTAAGATCAGTATAGCATTTTTTTCGAGCCAATGCCTGACTGTTTCAGGTCTTGGTTTTTCATCCAGTTGTACGACCAGATACGGCTTGCCGTGTCGTTTGGCATATTCTTCTGTCATCATGGTGCCGCCAGTCAGCGTGCCGATATTCAGAATCAACGTCCCGTCTGACTCCACCACGTTCTTTTCGGTGCGGGCTTTATAGCCACCCTTGGCCAGTTCTGTAAGCTCGTAGCAATCAGGCACCGTACCGTCTTCTGCAAGACGTCCTTTGGGACAGTATCCACCGATAGGGATGCCAGCTTCTAATGCCGCATCAAGTCCTGCCCGGTCTGCTCCGGTTTGTCCACCAGACACTATTTTCTGCAGCATGATTTTTTCCTCTTCTCTGCAGTCAATGTTGCAGCTTCATCGCTTTTACCAGTAGCATTCCTGACTCCAGATCAAGTTTTCGTATGGTACGTCCGGAATTTTCGTTAATGCCACTTTGATAATCTGATTTAGCCAGATCTGGCTGCAAGCTCGGTTCTTCAGGTGTTGACTTGCCCACGGAGTCTTCCTATTTCGGCAATCACTTCGGCCTTGGTCAATATTCCTTTTTGTTCCAGTACAGAGACTAGAGCAGCTATTTCAAAGCTGTTGGACAAAGCCAGCTCCTCTAAAGTAACGGTCTCTTCTGCTTTCAATTGGTTGCCCATATTCTCATCCTCACTCAACAGCACTATTCCCATAGTGGCATGCTACTGAATTAGCATTGTCATTATCTCGGGATATCGCCACGGTTACTATGTCATTATCAATTATGCAAACGGGTTCTTAACGATTTCAGGTTTATCTGTTGCTATTTGATCGGGCAGCTCTGTTTTTTCCATCGTAGCCAATGTCAGATCCAATATTGCTTTCAGCTCTTTTGCCGCATTTAGTCCTCTTTTGTCGCAGGTCAGATCAATACTGCCAAAGATAGAGATTCGGTCAATCCGGTTCTCTATTGTGAGCTCCTCACCTATCGTTACACAGTCCTCTTCGTTCATGAAGGGCCTAAATTCGCCTTTTTTCACTGAGAGCTCCTCCTCGCCGTTTTCGTTCTTTCGGAGCGGGTAGTCTCATCCCAGCTTTTTTTACCTGGTCACTAATTGAAGGAAACAGGCTGATGCCGCTGAGACTCTCCAGTTGCTGAATCGATATAATCTGGACTTGTGCCCCCTCGGCATTGTCAACTAGGTACGCTCCGGCTTCTTGTCGATGGGGGTCATAGATTGCCTTAAAGAGCTGCGTTGGAACCAAAACTGCCCCACCAATGCGCTGAATGTTGCTTCCAGCGTAAATCGGGCCGGTTATAATGTACAGATTCCCCCTGGTTTTTGCCAATTTTCGCGTGGTTGATTCAATCCTCTCCCATATCCCTCTATTGACTGAAGGTTCTTCCGGTAACATGTTTGCTAAGGTAAAACATTCTTGTTGTGATAGTTGGTCTGGCATGTCACCCGATGGCGCAACGTGTCCTCGATCATAGCCTGATCGCGCATAGTCCCGGAGTTCTGCCCGCTCTGATGCAGGAATGTTTGGATCTGGGTGGAATTTGCTGGAGCGTTTCATGCCTGTAGCCAAGGTTAGTCTTGCACGGGTCAGATGTTCGGCGGAATAAAGCGGTGTCCTGGTTACTCCGGAATGTTTGAGTGCGAAACCTGAATAGCAAACATCACGGGTTTTGATTGAGAGTTTCTGGTTGATAATGTCGGGGGCTTGCCCATTAGCAAAGTCTTCTGGGCAGTTGGTTTGAGCTGCCAACGCAATTGATGCGCAAAGCAGAAATGATAGTGTTATGGGGGTAAAAGTACGATAATTCAAAAGTTCTCCTTTTAATGGTGAATTAACTCGCTTGTGTCGGGGTATCCGTCTAAGCCCCCGCTGTTCTTCTGGCATCATGATGCCTTCTGGTCGCAGGTTTACTCATTTGTGAGTATTCTTGGAATTTTAAGTTGTTTTGTTCTTTCTTAGAAAATAAATTGAGTTGAGAAAATGGACGTAAAATCAATTTAGATGCATCGCTGTGACTAAATAGAAATATGAGGACAGTTTGAATTTCAAATAACTTATTAGGTATATTTATGATTTTTAAAGTTTTGAAGAAATTGTGCTTGTTTCTTGAATTGGATCGGCTTTAGTGCTTCTTTTGGCTTTGATGGTGTTTCAAAGTTTTATCGCAAATTTCGTTATAAATCTACCTTACTGCCAGTTTTCTTGGTTTAACGAGATTTAGCAGAACTTCTATCTTTTGAAGAACTTTTGACTTTTGACCTATCTGATAAAAACCTGTCGGCAAAATTTGACATTTCGCAAACCCCCTATTGGTGCGGTTTTTACAAACCTACTATATTTATTTACTTTGTTTTTCAGATATTTAGAAACATTTTCTAGAAGCAAAATAATTTTCTAGGTGCTTTTCCTTAATGATTTTGAGTATTTTCACCAACCACCTAGAATTCCCTTTATCTTGCTGTATCTTAATTCGAATATATTTAAGGCTTTTTGAATTAAGACGACACTCAATTACCCTGTTTTTTAAAATTTGACATATTTTGGACTTCGATGGAGTTTTATTGTGTTAATGGAAAAATTGACTTTAACAGAATTTTCCGTCTTATGCGGATTGTGGCACGATGATCAGTATATCAAGGTCACATAATTCAAATTTATGCTTTTTCACGATGGTTTGATAGTGATTAAGCCGATATTAAGTTTTAGTTCCCATATGTTATTTCCAAAATTATCAGAGTTATTCAGTAAAAAGTACATAAAGTTTGACTTTCTACGGATTATTCAAAATTTGTCAAAAACATGTGCTTGGTGTGAGTTATTAGTTTTGAACAGGATTTGGCAGAAGAACTGCTTTAACCAATTCTTACAATAAACTTGTCAGAATTGGTTATTAGACTAGGTTTGTTTATATTCGCTAAAAGGTCAAATAGAATTTTCAAGATGGTAGTACGGTTATTTTTGATGCCGTTATAAAGACATATTATACTCATTGTTAGGATATTATTGCTTAGCCTCAATTCATATGATGAGAATCTGTGTTTTGATAAAAATGTTAGAAGATATGAAATAGGGCAATTTATCAAAATCAGTTCGCGCTTCCCCCAACTGCCAATATGATTAATTTTAGTATCTGAGCGTTTTGGAGGTGTCAGAGAAGTTTTCGACTTAAACATGCTTTTACTGCCCTGCTAAGGTTTTACATATTGTGAAGGACTTTTACAAATTTGACTGGTTTCCCCTGTATAGACCTGATTTTATGCAAGCTACAACTAAAACCTGTTTGAAGCAAAACTGCGAGAGTAACGGCCTTCATTGTAATATATTGAGAAATATCGACAACAGGGACAAGTATGGAAGTATAATTCTTGATTATTGTTCACATAAATGATGTGTTTACAAAAAAATGAATAGTAAGAGGTATGAATTGGATGTAGGTTCAAAAATGGTGGCGTAACTGGGAGAAATGATATTCGGTCCCTCAAGAGCGATTTGCATAAAGCCACAAACCGATCTTTCGAGATCCGAGCTACTGAAATCTTACCCATGACATTTTATGTGAATATATGGAGTTTTATGGCACTTACATTCTGCTTTTTGCTACAACAAAACAAAAAGGACCTATTGCATCTATGCGCAACCTACATTTTCTTTCGGAACAGAATCGGAAGCTTTTTTTACATCCACTTTATTACCTGTGCTTTGGTGTCGAGCATATGAGGAAAATCAGCCAGGAAACTCATTCCAAGTAATCCGGTTTCCTCGTTGCTTTCATGTGGTAGTATGTTGACCTGTAATGCTCTTTTTGTTTTTGGTCCTACAGCAACAAAATCGGTAACTGCGTTGAAGTTTGCAATTTTTCTTCCGTCTGCAACGGTAGTTACTCCCTGTGTTGTTTCTTCAAGCCTGATTCCTAGCCGTTGCGCTATCGCTGGTGAAATCATTACCCCTGTTGCTCCAGTGTCAATTAATAGAGACACCGTAACCATTTTTCCTCTGTACCCAATTGTTACGGGAACGTAGATTCTGTTGTCTCTGACTGTTACTGCTGTCGTTTTTGAATTACTTCCAGACGCAGACGAAACCTTCATATTTGCCCTGTAACGGATTGGCACCTTTTCTTTGTCGCTTACCATCGTTAGTATGCCGTTTCCATCAGTGAACGTATAAATAGCTCCTGCATGGCTGTCTTCAGGTTGTCGTTGATCGAGGATTTTGGCTGGTACCGGCTGGATTGGTCTTGGTTGCTCTCGTGCTTCGTTTGTTAGTCCTGTTTCTGTCGTTCTTGTGCCGATCTCTCCGAAAATCATCTTCGTTAAATTGACATTCAGAGTTCCGGCCACTACAAAAGCAAAAATGACAGCAGTTCCAAAGAAGAGAGCTACTTTTGAATATGACCGTTCTTCTTGATCCATGTTATTTGATTTTTTCGGCCGATTTCCGGTCGTGACCTGTGTCAAGTTTGGCTTGTTTTTTTTTGGCGTTTCACATTTCTCTACATTTCTGCATTCTGGATACTTTGCACAAACCCAGAAATGAACACCCGCATCAGCTCCAGTATGCTTCATTCTTCTTTTCATCTCACTATCACAAATTACGCAACGCTTAATGATATGGTGCTCTTTACTAATGACATCCATTGTTTATGCCGCCGCCCTCTGTCGCTTTCTCTTTAGTTCTTTGGAAAATTCTCTTCTAAACGCATTTAGGGTGAGCGGCGGAGCCGTCCGTATCCACCCGTGAGTTGGACTCTCTTTTTACTCTCCTACTTGACGTCACGCTTAACGTTCAACAGGCCATGCCCGTTTCCTCTACATGAACTCTTTAATAAATGCTCACAGTCTTACCACATTAATCATGTCAAATACATTAAATTATTCCAGTACGACCTGTGAGACATGGTAAGGCGCTATAAGCCTGACCAGGCCGGTGAACGTAAGTGAGCGCAAGTTAGAAAGGCGGAGCGTTAGTTCCGCCTTCACAAATCCACCATGAATCCATTAGCCTCAAATTTTCATTTATTGTATCGTCTGGTAATCCAGCATCCTTTCACTTGTTTGTTAGACGGCCTCACCGCCTGAGCGATTATGACGCCGTCGTAACTACTTTATTAAATATTTGTTTTAAGCAACTCTTCTAGAAACAATGCGTGTAATAACTAATTGACTAAAGTTGACTGTTGGTGAGGGATTGTTGCAGAGGCAAAGCTCCCCCCTTGGGAACGCTTTACCTCAAACGGATGTGCCTGCCGGAGCCGGAACCGCATTGAGGGGATAGTTCAGGTTGCGGCCACTAATGGCGGTCAATTTCGGCCTGAAACTCCAATTGCCAGACTGTTAGTATCCCCGAAATGAGACACCCCACGTCGCGCTCTAGCATTCGCCCACGCTGCCACCTTTGACATGATCCCCCGATTGGTGGCTTTGCCACATGGGGCCGGGTGTGTTGAGCCGTCCACCCCATGATGCGGGCTTAGATAGCCCGCTGGCTTTGGGTGGACGAGTCGGCGCGAAAATATTCGTGTGGTTGCAGCCAACACAAATAATGTGATAGATTAATCCTAGGGTACCAACCTGAGGATAAGAGTTCGCTTGCAGGCGACTCGTCCGCCCAACCCCCCAGATGCTTTTAGCCTCTGGGGGGTTGATTGTTTTGGTTATAACTTATACTTGCGGCTGGTTTTTCATGAATTCCAATATCTCAGATTCAATATAAAAAATTGAAGAACCGCCAGTATATCTCCTCTTTGACGGTAGTAACCCAGCAGCATGAAGCCGATGGATTGCAGACCGCGACAACCCCAGCATCTCCTGCAGCTGTGCAGGTCTAATGGCTCTGTCTTGAACTTTGGCTGTTTTAGCACTCATATTGTCCCTCCTGTATGCATGAATCAAACTGACAAAAGCATATTTGACATCCTTGCTCACGTCAAGAACAAAAAACGTCATAACTATCCGAAAACATTATATTATATAATATTATATTATATAATATAAGCTACCCAACTAATTGAACTGGCAGCATTTGCAATTTAAAATCTGTTTTTAATAGGCTGTTTTTGGGTCGAAAAAAAAATCATATTGCGAAGTATTTTTGAAAAGGAGAAAGGAACGGTTGGCGGATGGAGTCCCGTTACAGTCAGTAGCGTACTGAAGAGAGGGAACTTATGAACAAAGAATCGATAACATAGTATCCATGAATTACCTTCTTACTTGCCTTCACTGACGGCTATTTTTAACTTATCGTTGACATTTTTTGCAGTAGTAGATTGACCTTTTTCCCAGTCGATCTTGCTGAATAAGTGTGGAACACCTTACACAAGGAAGCCCACTGCGCCTGTATACCATTAACTCTTGATGGAAATATCCGAACTTCTCAACACCATCGCGTAAATCAAGCATGGTACCACCAACTCTTATAGAATTTGCTAAAACGGCTTTTATGACCGCGACCAATTTTACAATGCGAGTTTTAGTAAGCTGTCCTGCTGGAGTAGTGGGGAGGATGCCTGCATGAAAAAGTGCCTCATTCGCGTAAATATTACCTATACCTGCGACCACTTTGTGATCCATAAGGAACTGCTTTATCGTGATTTTTCGCCCCCGACTTTTTTGGTACAAAGTGACACCATTGAACTTGCCGGTAAGTGGCTCAGGACCTAACTCTGCTAGCAGTGCGTGCTGTTGCGGATTTGAGCCTGCCCAGATCACAGACCCGAACCGGCGCACGTCGTTTAGACGAAGTACAATGCCATTCTTAAATATTATGTCAAAATGATCATGCTTCCCAGGGAGAGTAACTTCAGTAACCAACCTCAAATAGCCTGTCATCCCCATATGGATTAAAGCGGTTCCTGCTGGGCAGTTTATCAGCAAGTA
>JAQUCQ010000419.1 GCA_028686145.1 Desulfuromonadaceae bacterium
AATGTCGCGGCCGACCACAATGGTGCCCGAAAGCAGCAGCGGTGTAGATACCGGATGTTTGCTTAGTTCGGCCAGAATTTCCTTCATCGGCTTATTCAGGTCGATCTTGACGCCATGCTCATGCTTGCCGCGATACTGTGCAGGAATCAAACGACCCGGGTTGCGGTCCATCTCCTCCACGAACAGGCCGTCCTTGGTAATTTTGGCTTTGATGTTGCGGTCAGCGGAGCAGGAGACAGCCATACCGACCGGGCAGGAAGCACCGTGACGAGGGAGGCGGATTACCCGCACGTCATGAGCAAAATATTTGCCGCCAAACTGGGCGCCGATGCCGAGCTTCTGGGCGGCCTCCAGCAGTTTATTCTCCAATTCGACATCACGGAATGCCTGTCCATGAGCATTACCGCTTGTGGGCAGTCCGTCCAACTCCTTGGCAGTAGCAAGCTTGACCGTTTTCATGCAGGCATCAGCGGAAGTACCACCGATAACGAAGGCTATGTGATAGGGAGGACAAGCGGCTGTGCCGAGATACTTCATTTTCTCAACCAGGAACTTGTACAGCTTGTCAGGGGTCAGAAGCGCCTTTGTCTCCTGATACAGCATGGTTTTATTAGCGGAACCACCACCTTTAGCCATGAAGACAAACTTGTAGTAGTCGCCATCGGTAGCCAGAATATCAATCTGGGCAGGAAGGTTGGTGCCGGTGTTAACCTCTTCGTACATATCGAGTGCAACGGTTTGTGAGTAGCGGAGGTTCTCTTCTGTATAGGTCTTGTAGATCCCTTTGGAAAGCCACTCTTCGTCCTTGACACCGGTCCAGATCTGTTGCCCTTTTTTGGCGGCAACGGTTGCGGTCCCGGTATCCTGGCACAGCGGCAAATCAAGATTAGCGGCAATCTCTGCGTTGCGCAGGAAAGCCAGGGCAACGCCCTTGTCATTCATTGATGCTTCCGGATCACTCAGAATCTTGGCGACCTGCTCATTATGGGCAGGACGGAGCAGAAAGGAGACATCTTTCATCGCTTCATTGGCCAGGATAGAGAGCGCTTCAGGGCATACTCTCACGACATCCTTATCAACAAATTTTTCAACCGTTACATATTTTTCTGAACCTTCAATTTTACGGTATTTTGTTTCATCTTTCGCAAGCGGGAACGGCTCCTGATAAACAAACGGTTTGACAGACATCGGTACTCTCCTTTCAGATGGTGGCTGTTCGATATGGGATACAGATCGAAGTAGTGTATACAAGATATGAAAGTAGTGTAGTAATGCAAACAGGTCTATAAATCAAGGCAAAAATCGTCCAGTTACATATACTGGCAACGAAGCAACTTGATCCCGTCTTTGAAGAGTACCTGCATTTTATTCGGAACAGTGACTGTTTTAACAACGCCAATACCAAATACAGGGTGATCTATCAAACGCTTGGTCATGAACCTGCTGTTCATGTCGTAAGGGAGCGCTTTTTCAAGATCGAATGTAGGCGAAAGTGATGCCCATTCTTCACGCTCTACTTCAACAGGATCTCTTCTGGAGGCACGCGGCACAGCGGTGGTTGAGCGAGGTTTGCTTGCGGTCGTTTTTTTGGTGGCTTTGGCCTCTTTTGCCGTTGGAGGCGGGTAATAGTTGTGTACGCCATTACAGGTATTGCATTCGACTCTTACGACTTTTCCTTCAACCATGGCAACGATTCTGTGATTCAGCACTTTGCGACACTTGGTGCAACGGGATTCAATAATGTCACCTGCCGATAGTATTCTAGTAGTCATTAGCTTCCTTCTTTACTGCGGTTTATTTTGTTCTAGTATAAACGATTGTTTCAAAACTTTCAGAAAAAAAGCCGCTCGTCAGCATCACAGCTGGTGAGCGGCTTTACACGTGAATGGCGTAAACAGCAGGTATCAAACCACCCGTTTATCAATTACTCTCTGCGCCTTTCCTTCATGTCGCGGTATACTGTTCGGTTCTACCAGTTTCACTGTAACACCAACTCCGAGAACAGAGTCGATTTTTTTACCGACCATATCAAGGAATGCGCGCTGTTTTTTCATCTCATCAAAAAAGATATTCTCTCTTACCTCAATACAAACCTCCAGAACATCCAACGCACCTTTACGATCCACAACCAGCTGGTAGTGCGGCTCACACCCTTCAATGGCAACCAGCACCTCCTCTATCTGGGAGGGAAAAACATTAACCCCCTTGATAATCAGCATGTCATCAGAGCGCCCCATGGTTTTTTTCATTCTGACCATGGTTCGGCCGCATTCACAGGCAGCATAATTAAGACTGGTGATATCCCGCGTACGATAGCGGATCATCGGGAGAGCTTCCTTGCTGATTGTGGTCAGCACCAGCTCTCCGACACTGCCGGGAGGAAGCACCTGACAGGTTTCCGGATCTATAATCTCCGCAATAAATGCATCTTCGGAGATATGCATGCCTTTTTTACAACTGCATTCACCCGCAACCCCCGGACCGATAATTTCGGAAAGGCCATAATTATCTGTAGCGCTGATCATAAGACGGGATTCAATTTCGGTGCGCATCGCTTCAGACCAGGGTTCGCCACCAAAAAGTCCGACTTTGAGAGAAAGCGTCTGGGGATCTATCCCCTGTTTTTCAATCAGATCGGCGAGTGTTATTGCATAGCTTGGCGTGCAGACAAGCGCAGTAGACCGGTAATCCTGCATGATCATAATCTGTTTGTTGCTATTCCCCCCACTCATCGGAATAACAGCCGCTCCAATCGTCTCCGATCCGTAAT
>JAQUCQ010000072.1 GCA_028686145.1 Desulfuromonadaceae bacterium
TTTCACATATACTTTTTACTAATAAGGTGATCCGCGCACCGGACATCCTCAACGAGTATTACTGGTCGGCTCTTGGACTTTCCAAAGAGCATTTTTGGGATTTTTCCCGACTGAGGCTCCTGGCCAATTGGGATATCTACGGAAACAGCGGCAATACCCTGCTGGGAGGGGGGGTTGGAACACAGTTTGTGCATCTGACAAACCTGGTATACTACTTTTTCCCGCTTCCCTCCGCCGTTGCCTGGTTCATTGTGCTGCACTTCTATTTCGGCGCTGTCGCTCTCTATCTCTACTGCCGTCTCATTGGCGTCGGCCGGATTCCGGCGTTGCTAGGAGGGCTTGTGTTTGCCCTGGCGCCGGAGATGGCAACGCTGATCAATGCCGGTCATGTGTTGAAGGTGGCTACTATAAGCATCGCACCGTGGGCCTTTTATTTTTTAGAGCGGGGATTCCGGTCCAGACGGGCAATTTTTTTTCTCACCACAGGGGTGGTCCTGGCATTCCAGTTTTTCTATACCCACTGGCAGATTGCCTACTACACCTGTCTCGGCATCGGTGTGTATGGAATAATTCGTTATATCGGTATTTTCAGAGAAGAACGGAATAACGCCCAAAACGGCCTTTACCGGTTATTCGGCCTCAATCTCGTCACCTTGTTCTTTTTCCTCTCCACCGTGGCAATTTCCCTGGCACCGCTGGCGCAGTGGTCGCAAGATACCAACCGCGGTGCGCAAAGCGGAGCCAATCAGGGAAAGGGAGGATTGCAAAGGGACGAAGCCATGTCATGGTCCCTGCCACCTGAAGAACTGGCAGGGTTTATCATCCCTGGCTTTTTCGGCTTTTCCCGACAGGAGGCAGGTGAAAACCCGAGCAACATCGGCTCCTACTATTGGGGACGGATGAATTTTACCCAGACAATAAGTTATATGGGGCTGCTGCCTTGGCTGCTCTTGCCGCTGCCGCTCATTTTTCGCCGTGACCGTTATACCTGGATCGCTCTGGCTGCCTTAGTCGGAGGGATTATCTTTTCCATGGGAAAGTACACCGTAATCTACCAGTTTCTTTTCGATTACTTCCCGGGGATTAACCGCTTCCGTGTCCCCAAGATGATCATGTTCCTGCCGGTGATGGGGTTGGCTGTTATGGCAGCCCGTGGGCTGGAACTGCTCCTCGACAACGACACGAGGCAATCCCCTCAATTCAAGAAGTACTGCTACGGCCTGGCGGTGCTGGCGCTGATTCTGGCGCTGATGCTGGTGATTGAAACGATCGGGAAGTCGTACTGGATTAATACGTTTATTCATATGTTTGCTCAGCCGACTCGCTATCAACAAGGAGAAGCACTCATCCTTCAGCGTTGGCACAACCTGGTAGCGGAAACCGGGATTGCTGCTTGTCTGGCGGCGGCGTATGCAGTGGTACTCTTTGTCTACTCCCGTTCCAGGCTTTCCGCAAAACTGCTCCCACTAATCCTCATCGCGCTTTTTCTTGTTGATGTATGGAGGGTAAACGCCAAATTTATGTTTCTCGTGGATGTTCCACACACCTCTAAGGGGACTAAAACGTCAGTTGTTGAATTTCTTGGACGGGAATCGAAACAGTACCGTATTCTGCCAATGAATTCAGATCCAAGCATTTACACAAGCCAGCAGATACCAGTGATGTTCGTTGCACTACCGGTCCAGCAGGTACGGTGGCAGCAGTTTCTCGATGATTTTGTCCTCTCCTCGGCCATTCCGGATATGATGAATGTCAAGTATCTCGTGTACGGTGTTGATCAATATATGCGGGAAAAGGCACAACTGGGAGACAAGTTCCAGCCTGTTTTCCAGTCAAATGACGGGCAAGTTGTTCTGGAAAACCGCACCGTTCTTCCCAAGGGCTGGTTGGTCCCCTCAGCAGTGGTAATAACCGATGCTAGGCAACGTATGGGGATCCTGCAGAATCCGGAGTTTAATCCCAAAGTGGTGGCACTGGTAGAAACACCTCCCCCGTTTCCCCTGGAAGCTCCGGGCCGGGCGCAACCGTTTTCCCCGCAGAGTGTGACAGTTACTACTTATGAAGGGGAGCGCATCGCAGTGTCCGCTAGAGTGCCTCAGAATGCCCTTCTGGTTCTTGGTGAGAAATATTTCAAAGGTTGGAAGGCAACCGTGGATGGGAAGCCGACGGAAATCTACCCGGTCAATACTATCTTGCGCGGGGTATACCTGCAGCCCGGCAGTCACGACGTGGTGTTTGTTTTTGATCCGCTTCCATTCAAGATAGGAAAGTGGCTTACGCTGCTGTCGTTTGCTTTTTTTTCAGCGATGCTGGTGCGCGAGTTGTTGATTTGGAAAAGAGTAAAGAGTGAAAAGTGAAGAGACGTTGGTAACCAAAGAGGACCTCAAGGTGTTCAATCTGCAGCTGTTTCAGCCTCGTCGTGGCTATAGATATTCGCTGGATGCCCTGCTGTTGGCACGGTTCTGCGCAGAAGTGAATCCGGGGGGCAGCATTGTTGATCTGGGCTCCGGATGCGGCATTATTTCGCTGGTGCTGGCTCGGGCCAATCAGTTAGCTTCCGTGGTGGCAATCGAAAACAATCCAAAAATGGCAAGACTTGTCGAACGGAATGTTCGCCACAATGATCTTGAAGGGAGGATTTCCGTCCTAGAGACGGATGTTCTTTATCTGCGCAAACATTTTCCCGTGTCGTCTTTTGATCTGGTTGTATCCAATCCGCCCTTTCGAAAAGCAGGAAGTGGCCGTATCAGTCCCCTGGCCGGACGCGACAGCGCCCGTCATGAAACAACTGCAGTGCTGGCTGATTTTCTGGCTGCTGCGAAATACCTTGTAAAGCCGGGCGGCACAATATGCTTTATTCACCATCCATCACGTCTCACCGATTTTATCGCCCACGCCATGGAGCTGAAGCTGGCGCTGCACAGGTTACGGATGGTGCATGACAGTGTAACTGCACCTGCCACTATGTTCCTGGCGGAGCTGGCAAAAGGGAGCAGGTCAACTCTGGAACTGCTCCCACCGTTGCTAATCCGGGATGAGTCAGGGGAGTACAGCGATGAAGCAAAAGTCATTCTTGGCGAGGATTGAATCAAAAGGGCATCCGGCTTACGCTGAATGCCCTTTAAAATGTCAGTCATTGAGACAATGTCGGTATATCAGTCCTTGACCAGCAGGATCAACTCCATTGTGTCGCCATCTTTAATGTGAATCGGGAAGCTGAGCGCCGAATAGCCAGCGGGTATAGGCAGCCCTTGTGCCGGCGGGTGGACCGTGATTGGCGGGTTGATGTCGATGATGACTCCCATCTGGGACGCTTTTGCCGCCACGTTGCCGCAGACGACGTTGATAAACTCCATGACGGTGTCTTCCAGTACTTCAGCCGGCTCATCTTCCACAGATTCTTCGCTCAAAATAGCTCTGGCGATCGATTTTTGCAGTTCCTCTGAAACCGCGATAATGTAGCGTGCCTCAACATCACCGGCCATGTCCATGGCTGCCAGCATGAAATGATGGGGGATGGTCGTCGCTACAGCACATTTTCCGGGCCGGAACTGCAGGTCAAGCACACGGGTGATCATTTTGTAGGTAAGATCAACCGTCATTTCCCATATTTTTTCATTGGCAGAGCTGATAGGCAGCTCAATGCCGTCCGATACGTACTCGGCTTGATCGGCCTTGAAGGCATCAAGCTGTTTCTGCAGCTCATCTTGTGTCAGGGCTCCGACCTGTACCAGTGCTTCGCCGATGTACAGATGGGTATTTTTCTGCCGAGTAACAATATCATTCATCTGATCGAGTGTCAGAAAACCCATTTCAACCAGCAAATCCCCGAGTTTCATATCTTTGGACATCTGGGCATTGTGGGCCCGCTGGATATCCGCCGGCGTAACCAGCTTCATTGCTACGGCCATCTCGCCAAATTTCAGGTTGTTGTTGTCCTGAAGATTGATAGCTCCCAGCAGCGCTTCACTGGTGACGATGCCACGTTCAACTAAAAACTGTCCGAAAAATTTAACCGCCATAGTCCGCCTCGTGTCAAAATCATGGATTTGATGAATCAGAGCTCCCGCAAGATGCGCAGAACGGTTTCTGCATCGAACGGTTTCGATATGACATTTTTGGCGCCAAGCCTCAGCGCTTCGGTAAATTTATCACCTACCCCGCCGAGGGAAGTCACCATCACAACCTTGACCTCTTTGTCCATAACGGAAAGTGTTCGGAGCGCTGTCAGCCCGTCCATGCCCGGCATGTTCATGTCCATGCAGATTATGTCCGGATTTTCAGTATGATTCATCTTGATCGCTTCGGCGCCATTTTTTGCGTGTCCGACGCAGGTGAAGTCGCTTGATTCACTGATTATTTTCTCAAGCTGTCGGGCAACAGAGAGGCTGTCATCAACTACGAGAACTTTTTTCATTTCCACGTTTCCTCCTGATGGATTGCTACTGTCCAAATATGCCATAAACCACTGATTAGCACCGAAACCACGGGGGAATGTATCTGAAAGCCACACAAATGTCAAAAGTATGTTTGGCTTTCCATGCGATGATTGAGTGTGCTATTATTGGTCAAAATTTTATCTCAAAGGAGTATCTGGAACAATGAAGAAAATTCATTCATCAGGATGGTTTTTTAAAGGATTTCTGGTTGCGGCACTTGTGACATGCGCGAGCCTTGCGAGCGCCGCTGAGCCGGAAGCAAAAAAAGAGAGTCCCGCTGCCGTTGCCCCTTCCGTTGCGGCTCCGCTTCAGGGCCCTGTTGCACGCGTCAACGGTACTGCAATTGATGCCATTGAACTTCGCCGGGCCAAGAAAGTTCTGCTGCGCGGGCAGGCCGTGCCGGCTGCACAGGAAGCGGCAATCGACAGACAGGCGGTTGAGCAGCTGGTATCTGCAGAGCTGCTGTATCAGGCCGCTGCAAAGATGAAGGTTGCCGATCTGGATAAAGAGATTGACGCCAAAGTGGCTCAGGGGAAAGCCCGCTTTAAAGATGAGCAGGCATTCACAAAGGCGATGAAAGACCTTGAGATGGATGAGAAGGCTCTGCGCGACTATACACGGCGTGAACTTTTGATTTCTCATTTTGTTGAAACAACCTTCGTGCCTAAAGTAACGGTTTCAGATGCGGAAATCCGTGCTTTTTATGATAAGAACCCTGATAAGTTCACACAGCCGGAAACTGTCAAAGCCAGTCACATCCTGATTGGAGTTGATGCCAAAGCCTCTGCTGACGACAAGAAAAAGGCTCGTGAAAAGGCCGAAAAACTGCGAAAAGAGCTGGCTGGCGGAGCTGATTTTGCCACATTGGCCAAGGCAAATTCAACCTGCCCCAGTAGTCAACAAGGAGGGGATCTTGGTTATTTTGGCAAAGGGCAAATGGTGCCAGCTTTTGAAAAAGCCGCTTTTGCACTTAAGCCTGGTGAAATAAGTGATGTTGTCGAGACCCAGTTTGGCTATCATATCATCAAACTGACAGAGAAAAAACCGGCTGTAGTAACCGATTTCAATGATGTAAAAGAAAAAATCGGCGAGTATCTCAAAGGGCAGAAAATCAATGAAGCTGTCCAGCAATACCTTGTGGATGCCAGAAAAAACGCTAAGATTGAGATACTTTTGAAATAATCTGGCAGGGCATTTGATGTGTTTTATGTTTCAACGGCCATCCGGATTAACTCCGGGTGGCCGTTTTTTCGCTTGATATGGTTATAAACTGCTTTCACCGTTATAACTGGCATGGTATTAAGAACACTGTTCCGTGCCGATTCTGCTACAAATGACATCAACGATTATTTATTTCTGGGACACCGTTCTATCAGTAAACAAGGGGCATAATGAAATTTTTTCGAAGGCACATATTCATAGAAGGTGTGGTCACTGCCCTCGTTATACTCCAGACCCTGCTGTTTGTTGCCGTTACTCCTCTCCATGCCGCCGTTTCTGTCCCGCGCATTCTTGTTATCAATTCATACAATATGGGCTACGACTGGTGGGAAGAGGAGATGGCGGGGGTGCGTGCCGGCCTCGCAAAAGTCTATCCACGGGTTGAGCTGTTTATTGAACATCTCGACACGAAGAAATTTCACACCAAGAAACATTTTCCTGCCGAAGCCGACCTGCTGGAAGCCAAATATGCGAACCAGCATCTCGATGTCATCATTGCCATGGACAACGCTGCGCTGGAGTTTGCGTCGCAGTACCGGCAGCGTATTTCTCCCGGTACCCCGCTGGTTTTTTGTGGCATTAATGACTACAAACCATCCATGATTGCAGGCCAGAGCCGGATAACCGGTGTTGTCGAAGATCATGACATCTTTGGCACACTGGAGTTAGCTCTCAGGCTGCATCCGAAAACTACCGACGTAATTGTGATACATGACTATACCGACACCGGTCTGGCCATACGCCGCGAGCTGGAAAAGACGGCGCGGCGTTTCCCGGCTGTCAAGCTGCAGTTCATGGAGGAAATGCCGCTTGAAGAAATGGTTGAAAAACTGAAGCTGCTTACTCCCGGACACCTGGTGTTGATGCTTTCATATACGCTTGAAAAAGGTGGACGAACCTTCAGCCATTTTGAAGCTGCCCACCTGGTAAGCAGCGCCAGTCCGGTGCCGGTTTATTCAGTGTATGCGGCGCAATTGGGCAGCGGGGTTGTCGGCGGCCGGATGATGACGGGGCAGATTCAGGGACAGAAGGCAGCAGAGCTGGCCGAGCGCATTATCGGCGGGGAGTCGCCTGGAAAGCTGCCGGTCATAACCGGTACCTTATCACGCCCTCTATTTGATTACCGTGTACTGAAAAGGTTTGGCATAAACACCGCTCAATTGCCGCCCGATGCGGTTTTAATCAATAAACCTCCTTCAACCTTTGCCATCGACAAGACCGCCGTCTGGCTAGGGGCCGTTTTTACCTTGTTCTGTACAATAGGCGTGATCGTTCTGGCTTTGAATGTCCGCAAACGAAGGCGTCTTGAAAGGATGCTGTGCCTCAAGATCGACCAGTATCAGGATTCGCAGGAGGAACTGCAGGCGACTGAAGAGATGCTGCGCACACAGGTTGATGAATATATGCAAAGCCAGAACGAACTCCAGGCAACCGAGGAGATGCTGCGGGTCCAGTTGGAGGCGGTTGAAGAGAGTTCGCAAAAATTCAAGGCCGTTTTTGAACATTCTCCGCTTGCAGTGGCACTTACCAGTTTGCCGGATGGGACTTTCTGTGAAGTTAATCAAGCATTTATCGATATGTTTGGCTATCCTCGGGAAGAAGTGCTCAGTAAATCTACCGTTGAACTGGGGATCTGGAAGCATAAGAGCGATCGCGACAATTATCTGCAGCAACTGCGGGACTACGGTTACGTTCACAACTTTGAAGTAAAAGCGCGCAGAAGGGACGGCGAGGAACTGGATACGATGGTTTCCTCTGCGAAATTTGACATCAGTGATCGACCGTTCGTTCTAGGCATTATTATGGATATAACGGAGCAGAAACGGCTCCATAACCAGCTGCACCAATCGCAGAAAATGGATGTCATCGGTCAGTTGGCAGGCGGAATTGCTCACGATTTCAACAATATGCTGACCGGTATCATGGCTGCGGCCGAGTTGTTGAAGCTGCGATTGCCGCATGATGAGGGAAATCATAAATTGATAGACACCATCATTGATGCCGCTACCCGTTCCGCAGACCTGACTCGCGAACTGCTGACTTTCTCTCGCAAAGGAACGGCAGTTGCACATGCGGTTCATATCAATGACACTATTCATGCCGTTATGAGGTTACTGGAACGCACGCTTGACAAGAATATACGGCTCACTGCCCGGTTAGATGACGGCAATCCAGCAGTAATGGGGGATCAGACCCAGCTGCAGAACGCCCTGCTCAATCTTGGAATCAATGCACGCGATGCCATGCCGGATGGCGGTGCGCTTACTTATGCAACAGCCGTAAAAACGTTGGATGAAGCAGACTGCCGCTCAATGGGTATCTCGCTTGCGCCTGGCAACTATCTTCAAATAGCGGTCTCCGATACCGGTGCCGGTATGGAAAAAGCGATTATAGAGCACATCTTTGAGCCTTTTTTTACCACCAAGGAGATTGGTAAAGGCACCGGTCTCGGTTTAGCTGCCGTGTACGGTACCGTTCGCAGTCATCGCGGAGAATTGCATGTACAAAGTGAACCAGGAGTCGGCTCGGTGTTTAACATCTACCTCCCGATAATAGAACAGGGAAAAGTCTCTTCTCCGTTGGAAGGAGATGTGATCAGCGGCGTCGGCGGCATTCTGCTGGTTGATGATGAAGCGATGCTGCGCAGTGTCGGCTGCAACCTGCTAGAAGATCTCGGTTATACGGTGTATCTGGCTGAAAACGGGGAACAGGCGTTGGAGGTGTTTGCCACTCATCGGAGTGAGATATCACTGGTTCTGCTGGATATGATCATGCCTAAAATGGGTGGCAAGGAGACCTTTCTGCGCCTGCGTGAACTGGCTCCCACCCTGAAAGTGATATTTTGCTCCGGATTTAACTATGAAGGAACCGGTGCTGAACTGTTGGAACTGGGCGCCAGTGGCTTTATTCAAAAACCGTATAACCGGAGAGATCTAAGCCGGGCTGTGGCAGGAGTGCTAAAGCAATGAATAAAATTATTTCCGCTCATAATCAGCTGACCATTTTGGTAGTCGAAGATGAACAGTATGTCAGGGAGTCTCTGACGGCGTATCTCGACGATATCGGCTTCCGGGTGTTGGTGGCTGAAAACGGCCGGAGAGGACTGGAACTGTTCCGCAGTGAGAATCCTGACATTGTCATGACCGATTTGCGGATGCCGGTGATGGACGGATTTGCGCTGGTGGAAACAATTGCTGCAGAAGCGGAATTCACGCCGATTGTGGTCGTTTCCGGCGTCGGTGCGGTTGATGAAGCGGTGCGGGCCATGCGTTTGGGGGCATGGGATTATCTGTCCAAGCCTATTATGAATTTTGAAGAGCTGGAAATCACGCTTGAAGATTGTCTGGAGCGCGCCAGAACAAAACGGGATCTGGAGCGCCTGCGTCGCCATCTCTCTGACGGGACATTGGAAGATGAAACAGCTTTCAGCAACATCATTACAACGTCATCAAGGATGCGGGCGATCTTCATGTATCTGGAGTCGGTTGCCGCGTCCCGCCAGACTATGTTGATAAGTGGAGAGACCGGCACCGGAAAAGAGCTGATTGCCCGGGCGGTTCACACTTTGAGTGGACTCGACGGCCCATTTGTGGCGATAAATCTGGCCGGCCTGGATGACGCCATGTTCAGCGACACCCTCTTCGGCCATCAGCGCGGGGCCTACACCGGGGCAGACCGGGCTCGTGACGGATTGATCCGGCACGCGTCGGGTGGTACGCTTTTTTTGGACGAGATCGGCGATTTATCGCCCGGATCGCAGGTGAAGCTGCTGCGTCTGCTGCAGGAGGGCGAATACCTGCCACTTGGTGCTGACAAAGTACAGAAAAGTGCTGCCCGGATAGTTGTTGCCACGCATGCCGATCTGAAGTCCAAGATGGAGAACGGCACCTTTCGCCCTGACCTCTATTATCGGCTCTGCAGCCATCGTGTGGAACTGCCGCCCCTTCGTGACCGCCCCGAGGATCTTTCGCTGCTGACGGCGCATTTTATGGAGAAAGCTGCCGCTCAGCTCGGCAAGCCGACGCCGGTTGCCCCGGCAGAATTGAATTGCTATCTGACGGCCTACCGTTTTCCCGGAAATATTCGCGAGCTGGAGGCGATCATCCATGACGCGGTTGCCCGCTCGGTAAGCCGCGTCCTGCCGCTGGAATCAATTGTGGCGGCGATCGGCAGCGACCTGCGTACTCCGGCATCTTCTGTTCCGGTTGTGAACAACTGTCCCGTCTGCCCGTTCAGCAAAAAGTTTCCGACTCTCAAGGAGGCCGAGAATCTCCTGATTTTGGAAGCACTGCATCTGGCCGATAATAATCAGCGCTTGGCAGCTGCCTATCTGGGGATTACCCGCCAGGCGCTCAACAAACGGTTGTCGCGCTCGGGGTGATGCACCGACAGAAACCATCGGTGCGACAAAAGTTGCTGCCGCAACCGCTGTCTCACCGTGTAACCTATCGATAAACAACGTATAACACGCTAGTATGCATGAAGTTGTCAACTTTCGTCGCACCCTCTCCTTGGCAAGAAAACTCCTAACAAGCAGTATTTACAACTAAATTAATAGTATCTCCCTCTGGCACGCTCTCTGCTTTGTGTCTGGCAGAAATATCTGCCTGCGTACGCGCGAATTCAATGGCAATTACAAAGGGGAATTATGAAACTCAAAGCATACAAAGACTGGGGTATTTTTACAAAAATAATGAGCTTGTCGGTGCTTACCTGGCTGGTGTTGTCGTTAGTCACCATGTTTGTGCTGATGCCGTTTATTCGTGGGTTGATCATGGCAGAAAAAAAGGCGACCGTGAGCTATCTGGTGCAGGAAGCGACTAGTCAGCTTGCTTCCTACCAGAAACAGGTTGAAGCCGGGACGCTCACGAAAGAGGAGGCCCAGAAGCAGGCGGCCGAGCGGATTGCTGCCATACGCTATGATGACTCAAACTATCTCTGGATCAATGATCTTGGCCCGAAGATGATCATGCACCCGATAAAGCCGGAACTGAACGGCAAAGATTTGAGCAGCAACAAAGATCCCAACGGCAAGGCGCTTTTTGTGGAGATGGCCACGGTCTGCAAAGACGCAGGGAAGGGCTTTGTTGATTATGCCTGGTCTAAGCCGGGTAATGTCAAGCCGGTGCCGAAAATTTCCTACGTTGAACTGTATAAGCCCTGGGGCTGGGTGGTCGGCACCGGTATCTATGTTGATGATGTCACGGCCCATGTCCGCCAAATTCAGATCGGCATCGGGGCAGCCTTGCTGGGAATACTGGCGCTCAGCATTCTGCTCGCCTGGGTGGTCTCCCGCACGGTCACCGGTCCTATCAAGTCGGTGGTCGATACAATCAGGGACATTGCCCAGGGCGAGGGTGACCTGACCCGCCGTCTGCCGATCCTCGGCAAGAATGAGATCGGCGAACTGAGCGAATGGTTCAATACCTTTATCGGCAAGCTGCACGGCATTATCAGTCAGGTCTCCGGCAGCTCGCTGCAACTTGCATCGTCCTCCCTCGAACTGCAAACAACATCGAAACAGATGATCGAAAGTATCGCTCAGCTATCCTCACAATCTACCTCGCTGGCAACCGCAGGTGAAGAAATGTCGGCCACTTCGGGTGACATCGCCAACAATTGCCACCATGCTGCGGCCAATGCCGGCGGCGCCACCCAGAAGGCCAACCAGGGTGTGGTCGTTGTCGGTCAATCAATTGCCGTCATGAACACCATCGCCGAACGGGTGCAAAATGCCGCCAGTACGGTTGATGCCCTTGGTGTCCGTTCAGAGCAGATCGGCACCATTATCGGCACCATCGAAGATATCGCCGACCAGACCAAC
>JAQUCQ010000420.1 GCA_028686145.1 Desulfuromonadaceae bacterium
TGCATATAAAAAGATGGAAGAAGAGCTTCGGGAAAGTAACGATTATTTCAAAACCGTGCTCATGTCAGCTAACGACGGAATTGTCCTTCAAGAAGCAGGCGGGAAATTGATAGTCTGGAATCATACCGCGGAAAGGGTGTTTGGCATCACTTCCAGACAGGCATACGAACTGTCACCTGCCAGTTATGACTGGAAAACGTATCACGAAGATGAGACCCCGTTTCCCGGTGCCGAGCACCCCTCCATGCAGACATTAGCGTCTGGAAAACCTTGTTTTAATACAATTATGAAAGTTGTGCGTAAAAACGGTGATTTTTCATGGATCAATGTCAATACGAGCCCGATCTTCAAAGATGGTGGGACATCACCCAGTTCTGTCGTTATAACATTTTCCGATATTACCGAGCGGAAACAGGCCGAGAAGGTTTTGCAGTCCCGCATAAGAATTAGTAATTTTACTTTCGGGCATTCGCTAGATGAGTTGCTGACAAAAGTTCTCGATGAGGCAGAGGATCTTACCGGCAGCCAAATCGGTTTTTTTCATTTTGTTAATGATGACCAAACCACACTGTTAAAACAATGCTGGTCAACCAATTCTATGTCAGGGCTCTGTACTGCAGAAGGAAAGGGTACTCATTGCCATCTGGACCAAGCCGGGGTGTGGGCCGACTGCATCCGTGAGAGAAAACCATTGATCCATAATAGCTATGAGTCGTTGCCGCACCGTACAGGAATGCCGCCGGGACATACCCCCGTACAAAGGGAGCTTATCGTGCCGATTTTCCGCAATAACCTGATTGTTGCGGTACTGGGTGTCGGAAATAAAAAAGCTGATTATATCGCTCAGGAAATAACAACTCTTCAGTATTTGGCGAACCTGGCCTGGGATATTGTTACCCGCAAGCGTGCGGAAGAAGAATTGCTGCAGGCAAAGGAAACAGCAGAAACAGCTAGCCATGCCAAGTCGGATTTTCTGGCTACCATGAGCCACGAGATACGGACACCGTTGAGCGCCCTCATGGGCAATATCGAACTGTTGGAGGGCTCGCCGCTTACCCCCCAACAACAGGAGTATCTGAAGGACGGCAAGTCGGCTTCTCAAATGTTGCTGCAGGTAATTAACGATGTACTCGATTTTTCCAAGATTGAGGCAGGAAAACTGGAGTTGGCTAATGAAACCTTCTCTGTCTCTTTGATGGGCAGGCAACTGGTGAGAATGTTCTCTGCCGTTGCTCAGAGTAAGGGACTCGCCCTCATTGCTTCACTCGCTGACGATCTGCCTGAATATATCTGTGGTGACCAGCAGCGTGTGCGCCAAATTATCTCCAACCTGCTTAGTAATGCCATCAAATTCACCGAACATGGTTCGATTTCATTGGAGATCGTCTGTGAAACGGCAGACTTCCCAGTCGGTTCCGATAGAAGTGTCTTGCGTATTGTGGTCAGAGACACCGGCCTGGGGATCCCTCTTGATAAACAAGACAGTATCTTTGAAAGTTTTACCCAAGTCGGGGACTTCAATACCCGCATCGCGTCAGGTACCGGATTGGGACTGCCCATTTGCAAGCGTCTACTGGCTCTCATGGGTGGAAATATCACTGTGACAAGCTTACCGGGCGAGGGTTCGGTTTTTCTGGTGCTGCTGCCGGTTGTCCATGCCAAAGAAGCTTATGCACGGTCTTATAGCCGGGCTCAAAATCAGGTTCACGTTTCTTCTCGCAATATCCTGCTTGCCGACGATGATGAGAGGGGGAGGGCTGTTGCGCAAAAACTGCTGCAGCGCAGGGGATACAAGGTGACGGCAGTAGAGAACGGTGCCAAGCTTCTTGAAGCATTACAGAAGGAGGAGTTTGAAATTGTGCTCACCGATATATCAATGCCGGATATGGAAGGCACTCAGGTCGCGCGTATTATCCGCTCTGGAGAGCGTGCCGGCATAAATCCGCACATCCCGATTATCGCGATGACAGCGCACGCTTTTACGGAGGACCGTATACGATTCATGACTTCAGGAATCAACGGTTATGTAGCAAAGCCGGTTAATCTTGATGAACTTTTCGCTCAGATTGAACAATTGTGTAGCCGGTAAATTTCTTTTCAAGTATTTCGCTCCCGACTGTCCCTAACGGAAAAAAGTGCTCTCGTTGTACCACCTGTTACAAAACGAGCTACTAGTAAAAAAACTAACTTCACGATCTTCTCCTATTCGAATTGATATCACTACGTTTACTCCTTTTTTTATTCAGCTCACTAAAATATTTTACCATTGGTCATCAGAAGTATTGTTGTAACTTTATGAATTTATACAATAATTATTTTGGCATGTCTTGTGTAAAGCATATCTATTGATAAAAAGAAATCAGAGGGGGAGGTCTGTATGAAGATTTGTATGACCGGCACCAAGGTATGCCTGGAAGGTGACTGGACCCTTACCGGAGTTACCCGCAATCTTGATTCATTGGTTTTTTCCCTGCAGCAGCTGGAATCCGGACTTGAAAAAGACCTGAGAATCGACTGTGGTCGGATGAAAAAAGCAGATATAAGCGGTCTGCAACTTCTCAATGTGTGGCTGCAGTGTGCCAGATTCCGGGGTATGAAGCCGACCCTGATAAATGTGCCCGAACGGTTGCAACACGTTATGCAGGTTTTGATCGGACAGAAGATTGTTGATACCTATCCTGATGCACCTGTAATGGTGTCCTGACAGGCTATACTAAGGGAGTGACGGAAGTAAA
>JAQUCQ010000421.1 GCA_028686145.1 Desulfuromonadaceae bacterium
TACTTCGCCTTGCAGTTCACATCGATCTTGTACAATATTGGTCGGGCCGATGGCAGAAATGCTGCCGATATTGGCAGTAGTTTCTGCGTCAATGCGTAGCAACCCCATCCGGCTGATTGCCATAGCCGCAATCTGTATCGCCGAGATCCCCTGCTCCGGGGCAAAACCGGCGTGTGCGCTTCGGCCTTGAAACACAGCGTTAAATTTAATGTGCTCCGGTGCTTGAAGTACGATTTCCCCCACATCACCGCCAGCATCAAGAACAAAACCGATCCGTGAAGTGACCTGTGTTGTGTCGAAATGCTTGGAGCCAACCAAGGACAACTCTTCTGCGACGGTCAGCACCAACTCAATAGGTGGATGGGCTTTGCCGGTTTGTTTCAGTACAGTGAACCCCTCCAGCAGAGCTGCCAGGCCTGAAGCATCGTCTGCACCGAGCACGGTAGTGCCGTCACTGACAATGTAATCTCCTTCAATTCGCGGCTTGACGTTCACACCCGGAACAACCCGATCCATATGACAGGAGAAGAGCAACGCTTTGCCAGCAGCGGTGCCTTCCAGTCGGGCATAAAGGTTTCCGGCGTTGCCGCCAATCTTCTTTCCTGTGTCATCCTCAAACACTACGAAACCAAGTGATAAAAGTATCTCCGTCAGCCGGTCGGCCATCAACCGCTCACGAGTCGGTTCGGAATCTATGGCACAGAGTTCCAAAAAGGTGTTGAAGAGCCTGTTGTGATTAATCATATGGTTATACCAATCGGACTACTGCGCCATCCGGCAAAGCATTGTTGAGGAATCCAATAGGCATATTGGTGGAAGATGCTTGTCCTTTATCTTTCATATTTTTGGAGATGATTTCGACCAGTTTTGCATAAAATGGCGCTGGCAATTCTTCGGGGATCAGATCCCAGTCATACTGGTATTTGCTTTTTACTACTGGGAGTATCACCGGGTCGCTCTTCGTCCACCATGAAGGCAGTTCTGCTTTTGTCAGGTCAAGCACATATTGTTTTTCCATCCTCGTATCCTCCGAAATTGGCATAACCAGGTAAATATACCGGACTGACAACCTGTGATTTCCCGTCCCGTTAGCTCGCCTTGAAATCAAAACGTTACCGCAAAATTAACGTAAAGCCCCGCCCTGAACGACGGGGTTTTACGGCCCAAATGATAAGATAAACAATATGCATTCAAAGTCAAAAAAGGGACTAGGAACCACAGAACTCTAACGTCTGTTGCCGGTGAACCGGAGCAGCATCAGAAACAGGTTGATGAAGTCAAGGTACAGCGTAAGAGCGCCGAGGATGGCAGGTTTTCTGCCCTCAATTCCCTGAGCTGCCATTTCCTTGATCTTCCAGGTATCGTATGCAGTCAGTCCGGTGAAGACTATCACGCCAATGCCGGAAATAACCCAGGATACGGCACTACTTCCCACGAAGATATTGACAATCGAGGCGATCACAACCCCGATCAGTCCCATGAATAGAAAGCTGCCCCATGAAGTCAGGTCACGTTTGGTCATGAAGCCATAGATGCTCATCGCCCCGAACATACCAGCACTAATAACGAAGGTGGAAGTGATCGAGCTGGCGGTGTAAGCCAATGCTACAACTGAAAGGGTTACGCCGTTCAGAGCCGAATAGGCGATGAATATAAGAGTTGCCGTCGTTGTACTCAATTTGTTGATGGCGCCCGAGAGGGTGAACACCAAGGCCAGTTCTCCAATCATCAATCCGTAGAAGACGAGCTTGTTTCCGAAAACAGCTTCGAGTATCGCTGGCGAAGAAAGCGTGATTAACGCCATAATTGCAGTAACAGCAAGGCCTCCACCCATCCAGGCATATACCTGGCGAATAAGGGCATTTTGTTTTACGACAACTTGTGAGGCGGTACGGGGAAAAGTGGAATTAAACTCATTCATTGGTTGTGATGCTCCTTTAGCAGGTTTCATTTTTTTGTTCGCTCAATACTGCTCTTAAAAACAAGAGCGACTGTTGATAAATCCCTTGGGGAAATTTGCTCTCCCGCGGGCCGGCAACGTTCAGGATGAGTATATCATGTCTGTCAAGCCATTGTATGACCGTTTCGGGCGATGGTAGTTTATCCAACGGTACTACCAGAAACGGTTTAGCATGTTTCCCGGCGTACTCCGCAGTCTTTTTGGTCCCACCGGTCAGCGAGCCAATATTCAGGATCAGAGTGCCGTCCGACTCCACCACGTTCTTTTTGGTTCGTGCCGTATAGCTCCGGCTTGCCATCTCTGTCAGCGGGTATTTGTATGGTACCACTCCATCCTCTGCCAGGCGCCCCTTTGGACAATATCCTCCGACCAGGATGCCAGCTTCCATTGCTGCATCCAATCCTGCACGGTCTACTCCCGTTTGTCCTCCGGAAACAATCTTTTCAATGGTTGGCATATCAGCTCACATCATCCCGTTTTGTAGTAAAGTTGGTGCTACATTGTCGAACCAATGCTTGTGCAGTTTATACCAGTCCGGTGAGTGACTCCCCAGGCGGTCTGCCTGTCTCGGATGTACTAAAGGCAGAAGTTTCATTATCCGTCCACCGATCTTCTCGGGAATCGGATGGAGTCGTCCGTACTCATTCGGGCCTTTTCCGTACGCCGAGAGCAGGGATTTCGTTCCAAAGTGACTGGAGAACCATTTTAGAGGTTGGTCCCCAAGCGTAATCAGGATGTCTGCCCCGGATTCGGACA
>JAQUCQ010000422.1 GCA_028686145.1 Desulfuromonadaceae bacterium
ACTTCTCAATCAGCTGTCGTGATCGCTCCAGTATGGGCAGACGTGCCTACCTTGGCATAGCGTGCCAGCCATCCACCCTTGATTTTTGGCTTCGGGGCCTTCCATCCTGCCCGGCGGGTTGCAAGGGTTGTTTCGTCAACCAACAATTCCAGTCTCCGGTTCGGGATGTCGAGTGAAATCCTGTCGCCATCTTCAACAAGAGCAATTGGGCCACCTTCGGCAGCTTCCGGTGAAATATGGCCGATACAGGGGCCGCGGGTGCCGCCAGAAAAACGACCATCAGTAATCAACGCAACGCTGTCGCCCAAGCCCATTCCCATGATGGCGGCTGTGGGTGCCAGCATTTCTCGCATACCGGGTCCGCCTTTGGGGCCTTCATAGCGGATAACGACGCAATCGCCGGACGTGATCTTTCCTTCCATGATGGCCGCCATTGCCAGCTCTTCGGCATCAAAACAGCGGGCGACACCTTCGAAGGTCATCATTGCGGCGGAAACGCCCGACTGCTTGACGACGGCCCCTTTGGGAGCAATATTGCCGGAAAGGATGGCTATGCCACCTTCCTTCTTTATCGCATTCCCAAGCGGGCGGATAACCTCCTCGTCCACATTCTGTATACTTTCGGCCAGTTGGTGCGTGGTCAGGCCAAACAGTGTGGGCGTATCGTGAATTTTATCTCCAAGTTGCTTCATAACGCCGCTAACACCGCCGGCGATATCCAGATCTTCCATAAAATGTTCACCAGCCGGATTCATCGAAGCCAGTTGTGGTGTGTCTTTGCCAAGTTCGTCGAATAGTTCCAACGGCAGCTCTACACCTGCCTCATGGGCAATAGCCAGCAGGTGTAGTACGGTGTTGGATGAGCCTCCAAGTGCCAGATCAACGCGGATGGCATTTTCAAAGGCTTCTCGGGTCAGGATGTCACGGGGTTTGACGTCCTTCTGAACCAGCTCGACTATCTTTTCACCTGAAGCAAAGGCGATACGGCGTTTGAGCGCCGAAACTGCCAGAGCTGTGCCGCAGCGGGGTAGACTCATTCCCATCGTTTCGGTAAGGATCGCCATGGTATTGGCAGTAAAGAGGCCTTGACAGGAACCCATGCCTGGACAGGCATTGTCCTCGCATACTTGCAATTCCTTGTCGTTGATTACCCCGGCTTTGTAGCGAGCCATTGCCTCAAATGTGTCAGAAACAAAGGAGTATTTGCGGCCGGAGGAGCCACGACCGCTCATCATTGGCCCGGCAGTGACGACAATGCAGGGTATATTCAGCCGGGCAGCCGCCATGAGCATGCCGGGAGTGATTTTATCGCAGTTGGTTAGTAACACCAGACCATCCAGACGATGAGCTTCCGCCACCGACTCAACCATATCGGCAATCAGTTCGCGGGTAGGGAGTGAGTAATGCATCCCCTTGTGACCCATAGCCATACCGTCGCATACACCTGGAATACCGAAAAAGAAGGAATAGCCGCCGCCGGAATGAACTCCTTTTTCAATAAAGCGTTCCAGGTCGCGCATGCCGACATGCCCGGGGATCAGGTCTGTAAAGCTGGTTGCTACGCCGATAAACGGCTTGTTCATCTGGTTTTGCGGGACACCTGTCCCTTTAAGCAGTGCACGGTGCGGTGTCCGCTCAAGCCCTTCTGTGATCATGTCACTTCGCATCGGAATGTCCTTGGGATAAAATTGGTTTGATATAGATAAACCCGCGATTGATAAGAATTAACGGGTTTTGTAGAATAATATAGATACGAAGATGTGTCAATCGGAATGCCCGTGATGGTCATAATTCAAGTACATCGATTCAGGCATATTTAGACAGCTTGAATGTATTATTCAGAGGCGATTTTTCTGTTCCGTATCGTTAGCCCTTGTAAGAAGTTCCTGAGAAACTGATCACCGCACTCTTTAAAATGTTTATGCCCCTTATTTCGGAACAGGGCGCTCAGCTCTGCTTTAGAAATTTTAACACCTGCCAATCCCATCACTGCAAGCATATCTTCTTCTTTTAAATCAAGGGCAATGCGCAGTTTTTTCAGGATTGCATTGTTCCCCAGAGCTGCGTCTGGTTTTGGAGGCTGTCCCTCCTCCGACTCACGCTTTCCCCTTTTATGAATAATCAAGCCATCTAGAAAAAGAGACAGGAGAGGATTACTGCAGGCGATAAACTCATCTTCCTCTTCTTTTTTCAGAAGCTTGATTAATGTTGGTTGTTCAATACTGCAGCCTGATAACTGAAAAATTTCAATCATGACCGGGTTGCTGATATCCAGTGCATAGCGCAGCCTGCGCAAAATGTCGTTATTATTCATCTGATTCGTCCCCTCGGTAACGGATGTGGTTGTATAATTTTATTTGAATGCCGCAACCTGAGCTTGATACATCGTGACCGGCACAAAGCGAACTGCAAACTCGGCCGAGCATCTGGCACATGTCACAAAAAATGGCTTACCGTTCTTACCCTTTTCAATAGGCAGATCCTGTTTGTGATGGCAGTAGGGACATGCTGCTTCAACAGTAGCCTGTGCAATTTTGATCGGTTTTATTTCGGGTGAAGCTTTTGCTGCTGCAGATTTTTTAGATGTGGTCGGCAGTGAAGTCTTCGCTTGTTGCTGCTCATCCGTCATTTCAGCTCGTGAAGTGGCACTTTTTTGCATGGCTGTTCGCTCCCTTTTTGCCGAAGTGGTTACCGGCAGATTTTCCTCTTCAGGATGTTCGATAACAGGAGTC
>JAQUCQ010000073.1 GCA_028686145.1 Desulfuromonadaceae bacterium
GCGTATCCTGGGCATGGTTCGGGATATGGTCGTATCGCGCCTGTTTGGAGCGGGCCTGGCCACGGATGCCTTTTTTGCAGCGTTTCAGATTCCTAACATGCTGCGCCGTTTTTTTGCCGAAGGTGCTCTGACTGCCGCCTTTGTCCCGACCTTTTCAGCAACTCTTGCGCATCGGGGAGATGAAAAGGCCCGCGAACTTGCCAATACCTGCTTCACTCTGCTTACAATTATCATGGCGATTATTACTCTGGCCGGAATTCTTTTCTCTCCGGTCATTGTTGGTCTGATGTTTCCCGGTTTCAAGGCCGAACCGGGGAAATATGAACTAGCCATTCTGCTTAACCGACTGATGTTTCCATATATATTCTTTATCAGTCTGGTAGCCCTCTGTATGGGCATTCTTAATACGCTGCGGCATTTCTTTACACCTGCCATATCGACCGTATTTCTGAATATATCCATGATTCTGGCAGCTGTTTGCCTGCGTGGCTTCTTTGATGTCCCCATTACCGCTCTGGCGATCGGGGTACTGATCGGCGGTTGTATCCAGCTGATCATGCAACTGCCGGTCCTTTGGAACAAAGGGTTTCCAATCAAGCCCAATTTTAACTTCAATTCCCCTGAAATCCGCAATATTGCTCTGTTGATGTTGCCGTCCGTTTTTGGGGTGGGTGTCTATTATCTCAACATAACGACAAGTGCCATTCTGGCCTCCCTGCTACCTCAGGGGAGTATTTCATATCTCTATTATGCCCAGCGGTTGTTCGAATTTCCCCAGGGCATTTTTACGGCATCGGTTGCCCAGGCGGTACTTCCGTCGATGAGCAGGCAAGCAGCAGTCGGTGATATGGCCGGTATGAAAAACTCGCTTTCTTTTGGCGTTCGCTTGATGCTTTTTATTACCATTCCTGCCATGGCGGGTTTGATAGTTTGTTCAACACCAATTTTCAGCCTGATATTCATGGGTGGGGCATTCGATTATACGACTGTTGTAAACTCTTCATCGGCGCTTCTGTATTATTCTCTGGGGCTCTCATTTGTTGCATTGACGCGAGTGCTGGCACCGGTGTTTTATGCGCTGAAAGACACAAAAACTCCGGTATATGCGGCACTTATAGCCTTTATTATAAACCTCTGCTTGAGCCTTGTGCTGATGGGGCCTCTCAAGCACGGCGGTTTGGCACTTGCGACGACACTTTCCGCGTTCTGCAACATGTTGCTGCTGCTCTGGTTTCTCAGGCGCAAGATTGGCTCTTTTGGCGGGAGCAGCATCATGCTGACTGCATTAAAATCGCTTGCGGCATCACTTCCAATGGCGGTAGCTGTCTGGTATAGCTGCTCATTTGTTGACTGGTCACAAACCGGACATAAATTATTGAAAGGCTCTGTTCTTGGTGGTTCCATTGTCGGTGGAAGCGTTATATATGTGTTGACTATGAAGCTGATACGCTCTGAAGAAGCAGTTGAAGCTGCCTCACTGCTCCGCAGGAAGCTGCAGAAAGGATAGATGGCGATGTTCTGCTCGAATTATATGACCAGTTACGGGGCTGGAAGCGTGTATGCTACTGAACAAGGGGTGGTAAAAATTGAAATCCCGGATCTGAGCTGTTCTGAACCCATGCACCATGGAGTGCCACAAACATTGGAGCCGTCTAAACTAACCGCCCACGCCGCTGAGCTGCTTCAGAGGTATTTTAAAGGTGATTGTATTGATTTTGCTGACGTGCCGGTGGTACTCGACGCACTGCCTCCGTTTTGTCATCGCGTCCTCGAAGTAGTCAGAAACATTTCCTATGGTGAAATCTGCAGTTATGGCCAGGTTGCAAGCTTGTGCGGTTCACCGCGCGCGGCTAGGGCCGTGGGGGGAGCGTTGGCTGCCAATCCGATCCCGGTTATTATACCGTGTCATCGTGTTGTCGCGTCCGACGGGCGACTGACAGGATTTTCAGCTCCAGGCGGTGAAAATACAAAAATACTACTTCTAAAGATGGAAGGTGTTGAATTCAAAGGATTATTGGTGGATAAAAAACAGTTACTTATGCACAGGATGCCGCTCCTGTAAAAAAAAATAATTATCTTGATATAAAAGCTTGACAGTGTAAACCGCCATTGTTACTGCATGTGTTTGTAACTACCTGTAAATTAAAGTAAAATATGTTGTATAAAAAAACAGCATTTTGGACAAAACACTTGCAAAAATATGACTTTTGTATTTCGTTAACATCATTCTCCACAAGTTATCCACATTTTTTGTGGATAAAAATAACACCTCAGTAAAAACAGTTACTTCGTTCAAACTAATTAAGAATTATTATCACGTTCGGCGTGCTTTGCCTGATCCCATAACGTGTCCATATCTTCAAGAGTGGCATTCTGCATCTGCACTCCTTGACGAAGTAACTCAGTTTCGACGTAACTGAAGCGCTTTTGAAAACGGGTTATGGTTTTACGAAGAGCCTCTTCCGGATTGAGTGATAAGAATCTCCCCAAATTTGCAATGGCAAACAGTAGATCACCCAACTCGTCTTCCATCCGTGACGGGTTTCCACCAGCCCATGCCTCCTCAAATTCATGCAGTTCCTCCATAACCTTTGCAAAAACCTGATCGGCATGCTCCCAGTCAAAGCCGACTCGCGAGGCCTTTTCGCTTATTTTATGAGCTTTCATAAGAGCAGGCAGGTGATCAGGAACACCAGAAAGCGCTGATGGCCGTTCATTGCCCTTCTCCAGCCGTTTTATCTTCTCCCAGTTTTCAATCTGCTGGTTGCTGTCCTTAATCTCAAAATCGCCAAAAACATGGGGATGACGGCGGATTAATTTTTCACAAAGGGTATTAATGATATCATCCATGGTAAATTCACCTGACTCTTCTGCAATGGCGGCGTGAAAAACTGGCTGAAGAAGTAAATCGCCCAGCTCTTCTTTAAGATGCTGGGAAGATTTTTCATCGATAGCTTCGATTACTTCGTAGGTTTCTTCCAGCAGATACCGGGTAAGGCTCTCATGGGTCTGTTCAGCATCCCAGGGGCAACCGCCCGGGGCGCGCAGCTTTTTCATAATGCCGGTAAGTTGTTCAAATGTGTAAGGTGTCATGGCAATTCCTTTGGGGTGGGTATAAAATTTATTGTACTCAGATATGCCTGCTGAGCAAGCTCTTGTCAATGATACAGGGCGAAATTAAGTAGACAATACATGACAAAGAATATTATGTTTGCCGCTTGAATTCCACTTTGTCCCACTGCAGGAATGTGCATGTCTACAGTAAGACTTTCCGAAAATAATTCAATTGCCATTCCTTCAGATATTTTGAAAAAACTTGGCCTTGCGACCGGTGACTCGCTTGCAGTTGAAGTGGTGAATGGCGAACTTGTTGCGCGTCCTGTTCGACCTGTTGCTACATTTCCGGCAACAACGACTCCAGGTTCCACTATTAATTTAAAAGAAGCAATTTATCGCAAAAATTTGGAAACCAACATCCAGTATATCAAGGGAATCGGGCCGAAACTGGCCGCTCTTCTCGAAAAGCGGGAGATCCGCACGGTCGAGGATTTGCTCTATCTTCTGCCGCTGCGCTACGAAGACCGTCGCCGCTTGATACCGATCTCTTTACTTTCTCCCGGGCAGAGCTCTGTCTTTTCCGGGACGGTGCTTTCTGCCGATGCAACGATGACCAAGGGGGGGCGGCGTGTCTTCGAGGCGGTGGTGCGTGATGAAAGCGGCACGATCACCTGTAAGTGGTTTCATGCCAATGCTACCTGGATGAAACGAACGTGGAAGATCGGGCGTGTCGGCGTCTTTAGTGGAGAAGCAACCCAGTTTGGGTATCAGCGTGAAGTGCATCATCCGGATGTTGAGTGGCTTCCTGAAGGAGGCACATTACAGGCATTGCTCGATTCTGATCCGGCTAATTTTGGGCGCATCGTGCCGGTCTATCCGTTGTCGGAAGGTATCCATCAGAAAACCATGCGCCGGGTTATGCGCGAAGTCGTCGATACCTTTCTGACGAATATAACAACCGTCGTGCCGCCAGAATTTTGTCCCGCCGAATTTCCCCCTCTCCGTGAGGCATTAGGCCAGGTTCATTTGCCGCCTCTCGATGCGGACCTTGCCGATTATAATGCAGGTGCCACACCAGCTCACCATGCTTTGGCATTTGATGAGTTTTTCTACTGGGAATTGGGGCTTGCTCTCAAAAAACGCGGGGTGGCGCTGGAAGAGGGCATCGCTTTTCAGGTGACGCACCGCTATACCAAAGAGCTGGCCCGTCTGCTCCCTTTTGAGCTGACAGCTGCCCAACGGAGAGTATTGTCGGAGATAAAAAACGATATGATGGCGCCGCATCCAATGCACCGTCTTGTTCAGGGGGATGTTGGGAGCGGGAAAACCCTCGTGGCATTGATGGCGGCACTGATTGCCGTTGAAAATGGGTACCAGGTGGCCATTATGGCACCAACCGAAATTCTGGCTGAGCAGCACTGGCATACCGTCCACCACTGGTGTGCGCAGATGGGGCTGGAAGTAACACTTCTGACGGCTGCTCTGAAAGGGAAGGCAAAGAAAGACGCACTCGAGCGTGTCGCCACCGGCTCTGCCCAAATAGTGATTGGCACCCACGCGGTTATACAGGAAAAAGTGGATTTTATGAATCTCGGCCTGGGCGTAATTGATGAACAGCACCGTTTCGGCGTCCTGCAACGGGGTGTTCTTAAAAAGAAAGGGGGCAATCCCGATATCCTGGTCATGACTGCCACTCCGATCCCCCGTACTCTTGCCATGACGCTCTTCGGAGACCTCGATCTGTCGGTAATTGACGAAATGCCTCCGGGCAGAATTCCGGTTGAGACCCGGATTTTTTTTGAGTCACGTCGTGCACAACTCTATGATATGATCCGGAAAGAAGTGAACGCGGGGCGGCAGGTCTATGTCATCTATCCGTTGGTAGAAGAATCTGAAAAGTTGGATCTGAAGGCTGCCACTCAAATGGCGGAACATTTGCAAGCTGATATATTTCCCGGTTTGCGGGTGGGATTGCTGCATGGCAGGTTGAGTCCGGTGGAGAAGGAAGCAATAATGGCTTCCTTTACATCACGAGAATTTGATATTTTAGTTTCAACTACCGTCATTGAGGTTGGTATAGACGTGCCGAATGCCTCCGTTATTGTGATTGAGCATGCGGAGCACTTCGGGCTTTCGCAATTGCATCAACTGCGGGGCAGGGTGGGGCGCGGGAAAGAGAAGTCATATTGTATTCTGATGACGACAGGCAAATTGTCTGAAGATGGTGAAAAGCGTTTGCGGGTGATGGAGTCAACCTTCGATGGTTTTAGGATTGCCGAGGCTGACTTGGAAATCAGAGGGCCGGGTGATTTTCTTGGTACCCGTCAGGCCGGAATGCCTGATTTCCGTGTCGCAAATATTCTGCGGGACGCCGCACTGCTGGAAAAATCCCGTCAGGCGGCATTTGATGTGCTGGAACGTGATCCGGAACTTAACCAACCGGCGCATGTTCCATTATATGCTGAATTGTTGCGGCGTTGGGGGAAACGGCTCGAACTCGCGGTAATAGGATAGGGACAGAGATGCACATTGTAACAGGCAAGAATATTTATGATAAGATCCTTGATGCTTCGGTTGTTACCATTGGTAACTTTGATGGAGTCCACCGCGGTCATGCAGAAATCTTTGCTCATCTGAGGCGGAGAAGTATTGATCAAGGGTGCCCTTCTGTTGTGGTTACCTTTGAACCACACCCGTTAAAAATACTTGCTCCCGATTCGGCGCCCTCACTGATAACGACTTTTGCACAAAAATCTGCGCTGATAGCGGAATCCGGTATAGACTATCTGGTTGTTGTACCGTTTTCCAAGGAGTTTTCCCGAATATCTGCAACTGATTTTGTGCGCGGTATTCTCTGCACTTCACTTGGCATGCGGCATATTATTATTGGCCATGATTACGCTTTTGGCAGAAACCGTGAAGGAAATTTTAACACCCTGGAAAGCCTTGGCGGACATAACGGATTTACTCTTGAAGACCTTCCACCGATTGGAGAGGATGGAGTTGTCTTTAGTAGCAGCCTGGTACGGTCGGCTGTTGCCGATGGTGATATGGAGTCAGCAACCAGAATTCTTGGACGCTATTACCAAATTTGCGGAACTGTTGTACATGGACGTGAAATTGGTCAGACGCTTGGATTTCCAACAGCAAACATTGCCACATCCAACGAACTTTTTCCCTCTGATGGCGTATATGCGGTGATGGTCCAGGTCGATGATCAATGGGTCAAAGGTGCTTGCAGTATCGGGATTAATCCGACGTTTGGAGCGAACACGCGTACAATCGAAGTATTCCTGCTGGATTATTCCAGCCAGATTTATGATCACGGGATTACAGTTCATTTTGTGCAGAGACTACGTTCGGTGCAGCGGTTTTCCGATGCCGTCGCACTAAAAAGTGCCATCAGCCAGGATGTAGCAACTACACGTAGTATACTGGAAAAAATGAATATATTGTATTTGAAACCAGCGGGAAGAGCGGAATTACGTGCGCACTAAATTTGATCTTAAATTCTGGATCGGCATTGCGGTCAGCCTGTTTTTTATGGTTTTGCTTTTCAATAAAATTGACTTTAGATTATTAGGTGCCGCTCTTCGCTCAGCTGATTATAGGTATGTATTTCTGGCCGTATGCTCTACTTTTTTTAGTTATTTTCTGCGAGCCTTGCGTTGGCGATATTTGCTTATTCCTGAAAAGTTAATTCCTCTTACCTCTCTCTATCCGGCCACAATAATCGGCTATATGGCTAATAACCTGCTTCCCGCCCGTTTGGGAGAGGTCGTGCGGGCGTACACTCTTGCACACCAAGAACAGCTCGAAACTCCTGCAGTATTTGCTTCTTTGGTGATTGATCGGCTTTTTGACGGATTTACGGTGCTACTGCTGCTTTTGGTCACGCTTTTTACCATACAGTTTCCTGCAGGAATGGAAGATGCCGCGTTAGCGCTCAGGGCTGGCGGAACGTTCATGTTTCTCTTCTATGGTGGTGTCATTATTTTTCTTTATTTGCTGAAACGGCAGACAATGCGAACTCTTTCGATTGTCGGATATGTGATGAAACCATTTCCTGCACGAGTTTCAGATAAACTTATCCCTCTTCTTGGCTCTTTTATCGGAGGAATCAGGCTGTCGCAACGGTTAGGACATATTGCCGCACTTGTAGCCACTTCGGCTGCGATCTGGCTGTTTTGCCTTTTGTCGGTGGATCTGACGTTACTCTCGTTTAACATCCATCTGCCGATAACGGCCGCGATGTTCATTTTGATTCTGCTGGCCATTACGGTCATGGTGCCTGCTGCTCCCGGTTTCATTGGCACATACCATTATGCCTGCTACAAGGCTCTGTCTGTGTTTGGCGTTGCGAAAACAGCATCAGTCAGTATCGCTCTGGTTATGCATGGCACTGGCTTTTTCCCGGTCATCATCGTTGGTTTGTATTATCTCTGGAAATACAAGATTTCTTTCAAAGAACTTCAAGGGGTGGAAAAGGTCAGATGAAACTGCCTGGAATAATTACGATCAAGTTTGACGCCTTTTTAATTCTTTCGTTCATTCTCCCGTTTGCTCTATACATGGCTACTCTGGCGCCATCGGTAACCTTTTTTGACAGCGGTGAATTTCTGACGGCAACCGCTTCGCTCGGTTCAGCACACTCACCCGGCTATCCGCTCTTTTTAATGTATGCCAAGCCTTTTACCTGGCTGCCACTTGGTAATATTGCATTCCGGATTAATGTTGCAACTGCAGTTTCTTCTTCGTTAGCGTGCATGCTGGTGTATATCCTGACAACGCTGTTGTTGAAAAAAGAAACTTTACTTGAAAATGAGCGCTTTAATCTGATTGCTGTAAAATTAGCCGGTTTGGCTGCTGCGATTTCTTTTGGTGTTACACCCCGTTTGTGGCTGCAGTCCAATCATGACAAACCGTACCCGCTGCTGGCATTTATGGCCGCGATTATCTTTTATCTGTTGCTGAAGTGGCAGGAACAGTACCGGGAGGGGAGTGAACGTCCATCATATATCTATGTCTGCACGTTTCTGGCCGGCCTGGCGATGGGTGTGCATCAGATTATTGTGCTGTTGCTTCCGGCCTGGTTGCTGATGATACTACTGACTGATTGGCGCATGATAACACGTGTCAAAGAATTTGTTATTGCTACTGCTTGTGCATTCCTCGGGTTCTCGGTCCAACTGTATCTGCCGCTTCGGGCGCTCAGTAATCCGCTGCTGAATTGGGGGGATGCCAAGACCGTAGATCAATTTTTGTGGCATTTCCTCCGCAAGGGCTATCCCTCCAACCCTCCGGTACGTGACGGAGCGCTTTTATGGGCTCAAATCAAGGCTTTTAATATTCCGCGAGAATTTACCTGGCTTGGGGTGGGGTTAACACTGCTCGGGCTTGTTTATCTCTGGAACAGGAATAAAACTGTTTTCGTTGCATACCTTGTCTCAATTATGGTCTTCCTGCTAGTCATCGCCGGCTATTTTGATACTCCCATGGAAATGATCTTTCTTACGGAGGAATTTTTTACACCGCTGTATCTGCTTACAGCGGTAATAATCGGCATCGGCCTTTTCAGTCTACTTGCGTATGCGATACGTACGGCACGACTGCCGGAACAGCTTGGAGCTCCGGTATATGCTGTTGTCACGGTGTTGTTTTTTTCTCTGCCTTCGGCATTATGTGCGGTTAATTACTTTGAAAATGATCAGCATAATAATTATATTGCCTTTGATTATGCTACCAATTCGCTGCGATCCCTGCCGCAGAATGCAATTATGTTCACGTGGGGAGATAGTGGGGCGTTTCCACTCTGGTATCTGCAGGGGGTTGAGCGAATGCGCGAAGATGTTGATCTGCCCCACACCCCCCATCTTGTATTCAACTGGTATCTTGATTCAATGCCGCGCGTTTTTAAAAATAGTAACCTCAGGAAGTTTGACATATCTTCTTTTGGTCCCGATACGATCTTGCGTATTGCTTTAGCCGAAAATATCGGTAAAAGGCCGGTTTACATTGATTTTTCAACTCGATATTCAGTTGAGTTTAAAGATTTCCTGCCGGTGCAGCGGGGAATTGTGTATCGGATTCGGAAAGCTGATGAGCCTCCAGGAATACCGGATATTTCAATGTGGGATAATTATAACAGTCGCGGAATTATGGAAAAACAGTCTTTCCTTGATCTTGACACGGAAAAAGCGATTTTGATTTATGCTAACAGTTATGTGGAAGCCGGCGAGTTTCTCGCAGGAGTTAACAGATACCAGGAGGCTAGCACAATGTTAAGAAAGGCTGAACAAATTTCACCAGAGATGCGGGGGCCAGTTGACCAAATTCGAACACGTTATGGTTTGGGACGTTAAACAGATGCAGGCAGTGTACGGAAAAACTCGTGTTGTTTGTATTCTTGGAGACCCGATCGGGCACTCGCTTTCACCGATCATGCACAATGCTGCATTTGCAGCCTGCCATCTCGACTATGTCTATGTTCCCTTTGCCGTGACCCCTGCGAATCTGGAGCAGGCGGTGCTCGGCTTGAGAGCCCTGGGAGTGTGCGGTTTTAATGTAACCATTCCCCACAAAACGGCCATTATTCCGTTATTGGATCGGATGGATGAAAGTGCCATATCTGCTGGAGCTGTAAATACCGTTCAGCTGTCCGGGACCTCCTTGGTCGGTTATAATACCGATGGTGATGGTCTGGTGGATTCACTCTCAATCGATCTCAACTTTTCCCTCGGTACGGAACCAATTCTGGTTATAGGCGCTGGCGGTGCCGCACGTGGTGCCGTGGCTGCTTTGTGTCGTTCCGGCGCAAAAAAAATTCTCATCTTTAATCGCTCGCTTGAAAATGCTCAAGCTGTGAAACAGGATATGAGCAGCCGCTATCCGGAAACACACATTGAGGTAATACATCAGAGTCAGGTCAGCCACGAATATCTGGAGTTGATTTCATTACTGATTAATACCACATCACTCGGAATGAACGGTGAGCGGATTGGGGGCATTGATCTTTCCTGTTTGCCGGCACATGCGAAAGTGTATGATATGGTGTATTCACGTTTCGGTACACCGCTTGTGGAGGAAGCTACCGCCTTCGGCTTACGAGCGGTTAATGGATTGGGTATGCTCGTTGCGCAGGGTGAACGTGCCTTTGAAATATGGACCGGTCAAAAACCGCCTCAAGGTGTGATGCGGCAGGCTTTGACTACTATTTGACATCCTTAACTACATCTTGACAACAACATGCATTATCCCTAGTATGTCGCTTCACACACGTAAACGGAGTAATCATGCAGTCAAACAGACTGGGCGAAATCCTTGTAAAAAACAATCTGATTACCCGTGATCAGTTAGGTAAGGTATTAGAGGAACAGAAACTTTCCGGCAATCAGCTTCGGATTGGCTCAATTCTTGTTAATATGGGATTCCTTACGGAGGAGCAGCTTACCTCTTTCTTGTCCAAGCAGTATGGTGTGCCGTGTGTAAATCTTGCCGATTACGAAATTGATCCCGCTGTCATAAAAGTTATCCCGCCTGAAGTTGTCCAAAAGTATCAGTTATTGCCTGTGAACAGGGCTGGTGCAACCTTAGTTGTCGCAGTTAGCGACCCATCCAACCTGTTTGCAATAGAAGATATTAAGTTTATGACCGGCTACAACATTGAAATGGTTGTAGCGTCGGATCGTGATATTAAGGCCTCAATAGACAAGTATTATGATCAGTCTGCTTCGCTGGCAGACGTCATGAGTGACATGGATGTTGAGGATTTTGAAATTGTTGACGACGATGAGCAGATTGACGTTGGTTCTCTTGAACGGGCGACAGAGGATGCACCGGTTGTCAAGATGGTCAACGCCATACTCCAGGATGCCATCCGGAAGAAAGCGAGCGATATTCACGTAGAACCTTACGAGAAATTATTCAGGGTCCGCTACCGGATTGATGGTGTCCTCTACGAAGTCATGAAACCTCCGCTTAAACTTAAGAATGCAATCACTTCGCGTATCAAGATAATGGCGGAACTCGATATTGCTGAACGTCGTCTCCCGCAGGACGGGCGTATTAAGATTAAACTGGGGGGAGGCAAGGATATGGATTTCCGTGTTTCATGCCTCCCGACATTGTTTGGCGAGAAGATCGTCATGCGTCTACTTGACAAGGGCAATCTGCAGACGGATTTGACCAAGCTGGGATATGAGCCCGAGGCTTTAGCACATTTCATGCGTGAAATACACAAGCCGTTCGGAATGGTACTCGTTACCGGACCAACCGGAAGT
>JAQUCQ010000423.1 GCA_028686145.1 Desulfuromonadaceae bacterium
GCAGGTGCTGAAGCGGATGGCACAATAGGCGCTTGAAAAATCTTAGCTCAACGGGGTATGGTTACCGTGAAGCATTTTGTATTCAGGACATTGGGTCAGGCCAAACGTCTGATAGTGATTCTGTTCGGTTTCACAATCTTGGCTGTCGGAGTCGTGATGATCGTATTGCCGGGGCCGGCAGTTGTGGTTATTCCACTTGGGTTGGCGATATTGGCCACCGAATTCATCTGGGCCAGAAAGCTTCTTGCAGCGGTAAAAGGGCGCATTGAGCGTATGAAAAAAGGTATTAATAACCGAACCACATCCCTGTGATGTGAGGTGTTTTGAAGTAGCGTATCATCAACACAACCTGGATGGCTTATGATATGAAAATCACATTATTGACCCATTTTAAAGAATTTGAGAAAAGATCCAATACCGGCCGTCTGGTGGTTGATGTTCTCGGAAGTGCTGCCGAACAGGTTCGTTGGGACAGGATGAATCCCTCTACCCGGCTGATCGAGGAAATTGAGGCGGGTGGTGTGGCGTTGGTTTATCCCGGTGCTTCAGGAGAAAATGACGGCGATCTGAGTGGCCTCACCCACTTCATAATAATTGACGGAACCTGGCATGAAGCTCGCAAAATCCATCAGAGAAGCCCCTATCTGCAAAAAATCCGTCGGGTCGGTCTGAAAACAGGTGAGAAATCGGCATATAATCTCAGGAAAAATCAGAAAGAATCAGGTTTGTGCACTGCGGAATGTGTTATCGAAGTATTGCGTCTTTCAGGACATGCCGCCGATGCAGAACGGCTACAGGAGCGGTTCCTGGCATTCATCAGGCCGCCTGGAGTTATGCGGGGAGAGGTGCAGGGACATTGACTTCGGAGAGATAGATCTCTACAGGAGTATCATCATGCCTTGAACTTGCTTTCGTTACCGGCCAGCAGTCGCCTGATATTTTCATGGTGCCGCACAATGACAATCAGGGAAATTATGATTGTCACCATGGTGAGAACCCTGCTGCCGCCCAAAAAAAACACTGCCAGCGGCATCGTGGCCGCAGCAGAAATGGATCCGAGCGAAACGTAGCGCCAGATAAACATCATGCAGGCAAATACTGCGACAGCAATTGTGACCGCCAGGGGAGCCAATGCCAGAAAAACTCCCAGTGCAGTGGCCACACCCTTTCCTCCCTTGAATCTGAGAAATACAGAAAAAACGTGGCCGCAAAATGCGGCCAGGCCGACCCAGGCGGCAAATTCAGGTGGAAGTGCACTGAATTTAACGAGAATAACCGGGATCATTCCCTTCAGACAATCCCCGATCAGCGTAATGATACCGACTTTACGACCGATGGTACGATACAGGTTGGTCGCGCCGATATTTCCGCTTCCCTCAGTGCGGACATCAATCCCATACGCCTTGCCGAGCAGCAGTCCCGTCGGGATCGATCCAATCAGGTATGCGACACCGATAACGATAACCAGTGCTACTATGGTTGCCTGATCTCCTGTCATCGCATCGCCTTGCTGGCATCAGCGGCGTATGAACTGGCGGGGAATTCCTTTATTAGTTTTCCAAGGATCTCGCGCCCCTTCTCTTTCTGTCCATCCTCCAGATATGCCTTGCCGAGATAATACATCACTTCATCGCGTTGTGCCGAGTCAGCAAACTTTTTGAGCGCTTCTTCAAAGCGCCCGATTGCGGCTTTATAGACATCAGTTTTCAGGTAAAAACGGCCAACATACAGCTCGTACTCCAGTTCTTTATCGCGGCACTGGCGAACTTTCTCCTCAACTTCTGTCCGCTGGGCTCCATCAGGGTAAAGTTTCAGATAGGAGTCAAAGGTTGTTAGCGCATTTTTTACCGGTGTCTGGTCAGTGTCGATGCCGTGAATCTGTTTGAAATAGCTCATTCCTTGCCGATACAAGGCATAACCGGATTGCGGGTCTTTTGGATGTAGTTTCCGGAAGTCCTCGTAGCCGGCAGCCGCTTCGATATAGTCACTATTCAGGTAGTAGGCGTCTGCAATATTAAGTTCTGCCTTGATGCTGAGTTCCGGTGACTTATAGGTTTCCTTCACTTTTTTCCATTGTGCAATTGCCTCTTCATATTTCCCGGCTTGATACAACTGTTCTCCATCTTTATAGAGCATGTCAACCGACTTGTTTACCTGCGGGGTGGAGCAGCCCTGGAAAAATGCCGCGGTAAGAATGGACAAGGCAATCAGTTTTGCAGATGTTTTCATACGGATCCTTTTTAAAATGATGACATTATATGATTCCCGCGCCGCGTTCGTCCGCCAGCAAGCGACTGATTATATCATGATTAAGCCATATGACCGGTGAAGCAGTACTCCAGGAACTGTGCAGCATCAGTCGGCCGGCGGCAAGAAACACGATTCTTGATAATTCAGCGCAGACAAGTTGTTTCTGATCCCTGTGTTTCTCCATGAGTTCGGCTGAACTGGTCAGCATCAGCTCTGCCTGTTCGCGCGTATTGTGCTGCGGCCAGGTTGTAAAATCCACGAGCTGTTTCAAAACAGGAGAGGAAAGATAGCGGTCTGCACGACTCAGGAGGTCAGCTATGGTCTCCCCCTCTTTCAACATGGCCTGGCAGCGAGTCTCAAGTGGTGCTGAGATCTGTTCGCCGGCTTCACGGCGTATTGCATGCATAAGCGGGTAGAGCGAGATTTCAACTCCAAGAAAAAGTGCGCTGGAATTCGTCTGAATTTC
>JAQUCQ010000074.1 GCA_028686145.1 Desulfuromonadaceae bacterium
CTCAAAGGCAACGTCGCCGGCACTTTCATCCAAATAGCTCCCGGCAGCAATTATCCAGTCCCATTTACGAAAATATCTATAGGCAACCACTTTAGTTCTGGGTTTTTTATCTCCTAACACGGCATTACGCCAGGGGTAGGTTATGAACAGCGTCTCGCCAGGTTTACTGGCCCGGGCAGCCGCACACATTTCGCGAATGAAGTAGCGGCCATTTTCATCTCGTTCATCAAAGACATTTTCACCTTCACGAGCAATGTGGGCCTGAAGATCACCTCGACTGGTCATGGCATATATATAACCGGTTTCGCCAACATTCGTTTTTTTAAGTACCTGGCGTGCTTCGCGTTTGGCTGACTCTAAGTCTATTCTGCCTTGGGCGTACTGTTTCTGCTCATTTGCGACAAGGTCGTATGAGAGTGACACCAATGTTGACAGTTCATTATTAAGGTTCCGAGCTTTATCCAGTTTATAGACCTGAAACTGCTGGTAGTGGGAGTTGAGCAGGTCAATACAGAAAGAGGAAAGGTGTTGTAAATCATCTTTGCTGGTTTTGGTGACACCACGGTACGCCTGCTGGTTGGCAATTAAACCTATAACTGCAGACACAACAAAAATGGGAATTATTACGAGCGGCAGGACCAGTACCAGAAGTTTTCCGCGAAGTTTCAGTTTGTTATGGATGAAATTCATTGCGCTCCGATAGAGGTGTTTATTGTATGTGCAGATATTTCTACTGCATACCTTCAATATATCACGCAGGAGGCAGTAACAAAAATAGTTAAAAGCAGTGCTTGATTTATTTTTCCTGAAAGTAGCTGCTATGTATACCAAATTGATTTATTTGAAATTTGCCTCATAGTGTATTTCGGTTTATAAGGTAAGTCGAAACTAAATGCAACTGTGTCAGATTATGTGGGTTTTTATCTTGAATTGATGCATTGATAAAGGTGTTTATATATGCCCAAAAAACGAGTCGTCATAGCTGGTATGGGGTTTGGTGGATTGCGGGCCGCGAAAGCTCTGGCTGGAGACGATTTCGAACTGATAATGATTGACCGTAACAATTATCATCTCTTTCAGCCGCTTCTGTATCAAGTGGCAACCGCTGGCCTTGAACAGGAAGCAATAGCCTATCCTCTGCGAGCACTGGTGCGCCGCTGGCGGGGTGCTTCGTTTCTGCTCGCTGAAATTACCGGAATCGACCTTGCCGGAAAATGTGTCCTGACCAATTCAGGTACAGTTCCGTATGATTATCTGGTTATTGCCGCTGGCAGTCACACCAATTTTTTTGGTATTAAAAGCGTTGCAGAACATTCTTTTGATCTCAAGCGTCTTGATCAGGCCGAAGATTTACGTAACCATATCCTGTTGTTATTTGAACAGGCTTCTCGGGAATCTGACCCCGGGCGCAGATCGGCATTGCTGACGTTTGTAATAGTCGGCGGCGGTCCGACGGGGGTTGAGTTTGCCGGAGCATTGAGAGAGTTGATAGTTCATGTGCTTTCGCAGGACCATCCCGATATTGCTGCCTCAGAGACCAGAGTGCTTCTGGTTGAGGCCGCTAATTCGTTGTTGAGTGCAATGCCGAAGGATCTCCAGCAGTATGCATGCCGAAAATTGCGCGTCATGGGAGTTGAAGTCCTGCTGGAGAACCGGGTTGTCGGTGCAACTGCCGAATCGGTTGAATTGTTTGGCGGGACTGTAATTGCATCCCATACCTTAGTCTGGTCGGCCGGGGTGGCTGCCGCAAATGTGGCGGAATTTCTTTCTGGTGTTGAGCGTGGTGCCGGCGGGAGGGTTGCCGTTCAGGCTGATCTGAGTCTCAAAGCGTACCCGGAGGTATATGTCGTCGGTGATATGGCATACTTCCTTGAAAAAGGGGTGCCGTTGCCGATGATGGCACCGGTTGCGAGCCAGCAAGGTAATTATGTTGCCAGGAATATTCTTGCGCGTGAGCAGGGCACAACTATCCACCCGTTTCATTATTTTGACAAAGGTTCAATGGCGACTATTGGCAGGAGTTCAGCTGTTGCTGTCACTGCGGGGTTCAGATTTCGCGGCTATAGTGCCTGGCTGGCTTGGTTGCTACTGCATCTGTATTATTTGATTGGGTTCCGGAACCGATTGGTCGTCATGATGAACTGGACATATGCATATTTGTTTCAGGAGCGCCAGGTTAGGCTAATTACAGCAAAAAAACGTCGGGCCGATTCCCTGTAGAATATGGCAGGTAGTCACCAAAAGAGCTATTCTTTGTTCATCTTGACTTTTATCGTTTAAATCTCGTATTGTTACCCGAACCCATTAAAATATGCGATGTAATGAGCTTTGTTTCGTTACGCTTTATGAACGCCATATGGAGAAATATTGAAGGCATTTGTCGTAATACCAACCTATAACGAAATAGATAATGTCAAATCTTTGACTGATGCCGTGCTCGTACAGCATCCTGACCTCCAGATTCTGTTTGTCGATGATAATTCCCCTGATGGTACCGGCTCTCTTATTGATGAGCTTGTTAAGCAAAATGACCGAGTTCATGTACTGCATCGCTCGGGAAAACTGGGTTTGGGCTCTGCGTATCGCGAAGGGTTCAAAGCTGCTCTTGCGATGGGTGCAGATTATTTACTGGAGATGGACGCAGATTTTTCCCATGATCCCCAAAAATTGCCTTTTTTCCTCTCGGCTATCGAGGCAAGCGATCTGGTGATCGGATCACGATATCTTCATGGAGTCAGTGTTGTCAACTGGCCGATCAGGCGTTTGATCTTAAGCTATTTTGCGAGTGTCTACACACGGTGGATTACTGGATTGGCGGTACGTGACTGCACAAGCGGTTTTAAATGTTTCCGTCGTTCTACTATTGAAGCAATTGATCTGTCACGCGTAACTTCGGATGGGTATTCGTTCCAGATTGAAATGAATTATCGCTGCATGGAAAAAGGGTTTCGAATCACTGAAATACCGATTATTTTTATTGACCGCCATTCAGGCACTTCAAAGATGTCAGGCGCAATCGTGCGGGAAGCGGTGATGATTGTCTGGAAGCTTCGTTTGAATAGTATTTTTTCGCGACTATTGGGGAAACATCATTATGGCCTGGCATGACATCTGGTCAGTTGTACTAATAATTGGTCTTATCGGATGGTTATTCTCGAGCATTATGTTGATGCTGAAGGCCTTTCCCCAAAAAAATATTTTTGTTGTTTCCAGCGGGATCAGGTGGGGAGTGGCGGTAGTAATTTCGTTCTTTGTATGGATTATCGGTATGCTCAATGCTTGATTTATATTCAGTATTTAATATGAATGGTCGAGACCATAGGCTGCCACTCAGTGGTTTGTCTTTTACTATTATGCCGTCGGTGGTATAAATTTAATTATGGCGCTTTATTCCTGTAAACTTGGTGCTTCAGACGGCAAAATCATCTTCAGGGATATTGAAGCTGCAGATGGCGCTGATTTGCGTAAAAACCTCGAAGATCAGGGTTTTTTTGTATTTGAAGTAAAAAAGAAGCTGTTTCAGTTTCTGTTCGATAAGGGCCTCACACGCAGAAAGGTTGATAACCGGGCTCTTCTGACATTTAATCAGGAAATGCTCGTGCTGATAAAAGCGGGTATGCCGATCATGCAGGTTCTTGATGCAATAATGGAACGCCATGATTCCGGTGCATTGTATGAAATTCTGGTTCAGGTGCGCGATGATGTAAAGGCGGGTGCTGCATTATCGGTTGCCATGGGAAAGCACGGTCGGGCTTTCCCCCATCTCTATGTTGCCTCTATTCGCGCCGGAGAACGGACCGGCGATCTTCCGCAAACCATACGCCGCTATATCGAATATTTAAAGAGAGCAGGCACGCTTCGGAAAAAAATCGTCTCGTCTCTCTTCTATCCTTCTATTCTTGTTGTTGTTGCCTTTTTAGCGATTACGCTACTGCTGGTCTATGTCGTTCCAACCTTTAGCCAGGTATACACTGATTCGGGGTCGCAACTTCCCGCCCTGACCAGGCTATTGATTGCTGTTACATCGTTCCTCAGGCATTACTTCATTTTCGGGATAGTTATCATCATCGGATTGCTGGGCGTATTTAAATCGTGGAAAAGCAGTGAAGCGGGGCGATATGCGTTCGATCGTTTCAAGTTGACAGTACCGGTTGCCGGAGATGTTTTTACCAAGTATTCCGTGGCTGGTTTCACGCGTACTCTGGCAACTGTTCTGGGCAGCGGTATTCCTATCATTGAAGCATTGCGCATGTCTATTGGGACATTGAATAATGTGTTTATGGAAAAGCGTCTGTTCGAGGCGGTTCGTTTTGTTGAAGAAGGGGGCCTGCTTTCGGTTGCGCTTGAACGCATTCATTTTATGCCGCCATTGGCACTGCGCATGCTGGGCGTGGGCGAAACTACCGGGGCTCTTGAAGATATGCTGATTGATATCTCCAATTATCTGGAAGATGAACTTGAAGAACGGATGCATCTGTTGACTACCTTCATAGAGCCAGCCATCATGCTGATTATGGGGGTCGTTATCGGTGTGATTATTATTGCGATGTACCTTCCTATATTTAAACTTGGCGGCACGATAGGATAGGGTGGCGATGCAAACCTTTAAAAGAAAAAAAATCGGCATGATTCTGATGGAACGGGGAAAACTTGATCCCGATCAATTGCCGGTGATTATTGAAAAGCTGGCAACAACCAGTCGGCGTTTTGGCGAAATTGCCGTTCACGAAGGATTTGTTACGGAAGAAGATCTTGCCCAGGCGTTAGCGGAACAGTTCCGCCTTGAATACATAGATCTGCGCAATTTCAAGATGGACCCGGAACTGCTCAATCAATTGCCACCGGATGCAATATACCGGTTTCATTTTGTACCGCTGGAAATACAGCCCCATGTTATCGTTGTCGCCGTGGCTGATCCGACAGATGTTGTCAAGCTGGATGAGCTTGAGCTGCTGCTTGATCGTCAGGTTCAGATCCGCATCGCTTCCTACACAGCAATTGCTGTGGTAACCAAGGCCGGCGAAGGAACGCGTCGGGTGCTGCGTGAAGTTTCCGAAGATTTTATGCTCCAGTTGGTGAAGGAAACTGATCGGGGCGAAGAAGTATTGTCCGTTGAAACGCTGTCCGATGATATCAGCCCGATCATCAAGCTTATTAATACGACCATCCTGGACGCTTTAAGCCGCAGAGCGAGTGATATCCATATTGAAACCGGTCTTGACGGGGTTGATATCAAATATCGAATTGATGGTGTACTGTATAAAGCGAACGAGACGATTGATCTTCACTTTCAGGCTCCGATCATATCTCGGCTGAAAGTAATGAGTGAGCTGGATATTTCCGAGCGGCGTGTCCCACAGGATGGCCGCTTTAAAATCCGCTTTGGAGAAAAATCGATCGATTTCCGTGTTTCGATCATGCCAAGCTCTATGGGTGAAGACGCCGTCATTCGTATTCTCGATAAGGAAAGCATTGCCAGCGATTTAAAGGGGTTGACCCTGGAAAATTTGGGTATCAGCGAGCGCGAGATTAAGCGTTTGCGAAGAAAAATACGGGAGCCTTACGGCATGGTGCTGGTGACCGGCCCGACCGGTTCCGGCAAAACAACAACACTTTACGCTGCTTTGACCGAGATTCATACCGGAGAGGATAAGATCATCACGATTGAAGATCCGGTTGAATACATGTTGCGCGGTGTGCTCCAGATTCCGGTTAATGAGAAAAAAGGTCTGACTTTTGCCAAAGGGTTGCGTTCAATCCTCCGTCATGACCCTGACAAGATCATGATTGGGGAAATACGGGATTCGGAGACCGCCCAAATTGCAGTCCAGTCTGCCTTAACCGGCCACCTGGTGTTCACGACGGTGCATGCCAACAATGTTTTTGACGTTATTGGGCGTTTCATCCACATGGGTATTGACCCTTACAATTTTGTGTCATGCCTTAACTGTGTCCTGGCTCAACGTCTGGTGAGAAAAGTCTGCAGCGCCTGTCGCCGTCCGGTACAATACAGTGATGAGCAGTTGATTGACGGCGGTGTCGATCCGGAACGTTTCCGGGGCAAGATGCTGTATGAAGCACATGGCTGTGACGAGTGTCACGGCACCGGCTATCGCGGTCGTGTCGCCATTGTGGAACTTCTGGAGTTGGATGACAAAATTCGTGATCTTATCATTGCCAAGGTTCCCGCGACTCAATTGAAAAATGCTGCCCGTGATGCCGGCGTCATGTTTTTGAGAGATTCTGCAGAAGAGAAACTGGCTGCAGGTGTAACAACACTTAAGGAGATAAACCGCGTCACGTTTGTTGAGTGACCGGGACAGGATGCGCCATGCTGTTTGCCAGTAACCTGATCGGAGTCGAAATAAGTCCTTACGGGGTCGTGTGCGCCTTGACCGGCGGCACTACTGCTTCGCCTCGTGTGGAACGGGTGTCTCATGCCGCATTTTCTCCGCAGACTCTTCAGGTTTCGCTCCGGGAACAGAATGTTCTAGATCCCGAGTCATTCGTTGCAGGTTTAAAATCGGCCTACAATCTGTTGCTCTGTAAATCACAAAGGGTTGCCGTTTCGCTGCCCGATGCGGCGTGCAGAATTATGTTACTTGATCTTGAAGGACGCTTCAAAAGCCGCGCTGAAGCATTGGACCTGATCCGCTGGAAACTGAAGAAAAGTATGCCGCTTGACAGTGCCGATACCCATCTTGATTATCAAAAGTTGTCGATTCGTGAAAATGGTGACCTCCTGCTTTTGGTGGCAATTACATCGCGTTCGGTTATCTCGCAATATGAAGATCTGATTGCACAGGCAGGGCTTTCTCCTGCCCGCATTGATTGTAATACATTCAATATATACCGCCTTTTTGAACGGCGCCTGTCGCTCCAGGATGACTATATCCTGATATCATTTTATGACAGTACCCTGTCAATAATGGTTTTTGTCCAGGGAGTTCCCGAGTTTATACGCAGTAAATATCTATTCGGTACGTTGGCGACGGACAGCCGGGTTTATATGGAAATAAACAGTTCCCTGTTGGTGTATAAGGAACGGTTCCCTGAATGGTCTGCTCAGGCCGTTTTCTGTGTAGCGTCACCTGATGTTGCTCAAAGCTTTCTAGAAATGGTTGCTGAAGCAACTGATTCTACGCCGGTTCTGCTTGAGGCGAAGGGTGCGGTAATGCCCGGTAATTCAGCGCCGGGTGACCAGGCGCGGCTATTTCCCTGCACTGCCGCCATCGGTGCGGCTTTGAGGAGTTCCTGATGCGTTTCACTATCAACCTTGCAACGCGCACTTCTCTTGATCATCGTCTCCTTAACAGGCTTGCATTTTGTGCTATCGCTATCCTTGTTGTCGTATCTGGGTGGAATATCAGCCGGCTGATGTCGCTTATGAGCGAACAGAAGCGGATAACCACTGAAATTGCCGCCATCCAAAGTAGCATCGGAGCTAGACCGAACGGAATCTCAGAAACAGATCTTAGTCAGCAAAAAGCTCAAATCCGTTTCTATAATGAAATTATTCAGCGCAAGAGTATAGACTGGCTCAGAACTCTTGAATTGTTTGAAAATTCGACTCCTGAGGGAGTCTCTGTTTCATTGCTTGCGCCGGACAAAAAAACGGATGAATGGAAACTTCAGGGGCGCGCCAGATCATTTGAAATTGTACGGAAGTATCTTGAAAAGCTGGATACTTCTGAAAACTTTTCAAATGTTCTGTTACTCTCCCATCAAACGGTGACAATAGATAAAAATATGCACGGCATACAATTTACGCTTTCCTGCAGGGTAGTGAATTGATGAAACAGTACATTTTAGAAATAATCCGTCAGAAACGGCGCGCGATGAGTATCATTTTATTTTTGTTGGTTTTCAATGTAATCATCGCGGTTGTGATTTCTACCTACCAACTTCCTTTACTGGCGGACCTCCAGATGAAGTGGAGCAGTCTGCGCCGTCAGGCAGCCCGTGCCGGCCAACTGGATGCAACAGCCCTTTATCATCAGGGTTCCACCGATCTTGAAAAATTGAAGGGAAGAATCCCTGAAAAACGGCAATTTGCCAGGGTTTTAAGTGATTTGCTGGAAGCTGCAGCAAACAACGCTGTTGATGTTGGCGCGATCAGCTATAAACCGGTGGAGATCAAGAAAGAGGCGCTGCTCTCTTATCAGTTGTCACTTTCTGTCAGTGGTAGATATGCTGCTGTTAAAAGCTATCTTGCCGATCTTCAAAAAAATCCGGAATTGATTGTTGTTGATACGGTTTCCTTTTCAAACAGCGATCCATTAGCTGAACATGTTGTTATGGCATTGCAGATCACGGTTTATCTCCGGGAGGGTGCATGAACCGCCAACGTCTGATCCTGTTTATTCTGGTGATAGTCTTTGGAATTGCTGCCTTCTGGAGCTACAATGCGATGCCGCGTCCCAAAACGATCGCTACGATGGCATTTAAACCTGGCCAGCAGGCAAAATCGTCGCGCCCTGCGCCAGATAAATCTGCACGTGATGTGGATGATGGCACCAAACTGAAAATCAGTTTGCTTGATAAAGAACCGACTCCATTTAAGGGGTATCGGCGCAACATTTTCAAACCTGTATTCGTCGATGAGGTCAAAATTGCCAAACAGCGTCCCATAACAATAAAACTGCCCCCCATGCCACCGCCTGTTCCTGCTGTGCCGGTGGTGATCAAGCCGGCTCCTCCTCCGTTGGCGCACTTTACTTTTTTGGGGTTTTTAAAAAAAGGATCTGTGAAAACCGTTTTTCTGGCGAAAGATAATGACATTCTGCTGGTTAAAAGAGGTGATATAGTCGCCGGCCGTTATGAAGCAACTACTATCACGGATCAGGCATTAACACTGAAAGTTATGGATACCGGTGGTACAATTACCATTCCATTGATTGAAAATCATCCGCTTGCCATGGTGAGATAACTTTATTTCAAGGAGACGCACTCAATGCGCTACCTGAACCTGACTTCACATATTGCTCTATTATCCGCGCTGGTTCTCCTTTCTGCCTGTGCTTCCACTGCAACCCGTTCGTTCAAGGCCGGAGAAAGACTGGAAGCGGAAGGTAAATATGAAGAAGCGATGTACAGCTATGCAGAATCATTTAAAAGCGATCCGACAGCCAATGAACCCCGGATCAGATTCTTGAAAATCCGCCAGAAAGCCGCCGACCAGCGCTTTAAGATGGGGATGGCCTTGGAGGAAAAAGGCAATTACATTGATGCACTGCCGGAGTTCCAGGCAGCACAGAGTATTGATCCGACCCAGGGCCGTTTTGCGCAGCAGATTGATATCTCGGCCCGTCACAAGGATGCTCAGCTGGCGTTTCAGGAAGGACAGGATTTTGAGAAAGGGAACAAGCTGAAAGATGCCTATCGTCACTATGTAAAAGCTGCCGAACTGTTTCCCAATAATACGGAATATCAAGAGGCGCTTGCTCGAATTACCCAACTGAGCAAGAGCAGGTTGGAGGGGTATGAGCTGCGTTTGAAATCAACCAAGCCGATTACCCTCAAATTTAAAGATGCTAAACTGAAGGATGTTTTTACTATTCTGACGCAGCTTTCAGGCATCAATTTTATTTTTGATGATGGCATCAAGGATTCGCCGGTCTCCATTTTTCTTGAAAATGCTTCATTTCAACAAGCACTTGATCTCCTGACCGACATGAATAAGCTCAATACAAAAAATCTCAATGAAACGACCGTGCTGCTGTACCAGAACACGCCGGATAAGAGCAAACAGTATGATGATATGGTTCTTCGCACCTTCCACCTCAATTATCTGGACGCAAAGAAAGCCATCAATCTTATCCGCACGATGGTTCAGGTCCGTAAGGTGTATGTGAATGAAGATTCAAATTCAATTGTCATACGGGATACGGAAGATGTTGTTGCAGTGGTTGAAAAGATTCTTGATGCCAATGACATGCCTGATGCAGAGGTTGTGCTTGATGTTGAAGTGATCGAGGTCAGTGATAAAAATGCGGAAAATATCGGTTTGCTGCTGAGTAATTATAATGTGCAGTTGGGAGCATTCACCCCGGAAGGTAATGCTTTGGCAACCACTTTGGCGGGGGCGACAACAACAACGAGTACCGATACAACGACGACTGCTGCTGCAACTGTTAATAATCTGGTGCGTGCCTTTACCATGAAAGGTTTTGGCGGGTACGTCACCGTACCGAATGCAACTTACAACCTCGGGAAAACCCTTGCTAAAGGGGAAGTGCTTTCAAACCCGAAAATCCGGGTGAAAAACAAGGAAAAAGCCAAATTCAACGTCGGTACCAGGGTGCCGATAACGACAACAACACTGAATGGCACCGTATCACAGGTGAACGTCCAGTATGTTGATGTCGGTGTAAAGGTCAACGCTGAGCCGACCATCCAGCTGAACAACGAAATTTCCATCAAGCTGAATCTGGAAGTGAGCTCCATATTGCAGAAAGAAACAGTCGGGGCGGACAAAAGTACCAGCGTGGTAACAATCGGCACCCGTAACGTTGAAACAGTGCTCAGTCTGAAAGATGGCGAGACAAGCATTATCGGCGGTCTTATCCAGAACAGCACTAATAACGATAAATCAAAAATATTTCTGCTGAGCGATTTACCGCTGATCGGACCACTATTCACCAACTCCAACTCATCCAAAGACAAAACCGAACTGATGTTGGCGATAACTCCCCGGTTGGTCAGGGGCGTTTCTGTCCCGCTCCCCGGTCTTGCTTCCTTTGATTCCGGAAAAGAGGACCATCCGTCGCTTATCAGGCCAATGTCTTCATTTGACCAGGAGCTGATTTTCGAGGGAGAGTCTCCCCAGAAAACTGCTGCGAGAATAACTGGTAAGCCTTCTCCTCCAGTCAAAATGCCTGTCCTGTCTCCCCCTGCTTCGGTAGCAGCTGCACCCCTGCAGCTTCCAGCCAATCAAAAATCGTCTGAGCCGGTTGTCACTTTGCCCGTCCCTGGATCTCCTACTTCAGTGGAGCCCGCAATAAACGCTTTACCTTCTACTTCTGCCAAAATGCCTGTTTTGTCTGCCCCAACTACGGTAGAATCTCCACCTCAGTCGCTTCCGGTCACTCAAAAACCATCTGAGCCGGTTGTCACCCCATCCGCTCCAATTTCTCCCACTGCGCATGTGCCCGCAGCAGTTCCGGTCCAGCGCAGCCTTCTGCAGATTGCTGCCCACTCTACAGCCACCGTTGGCCAACTGTTCAGTATGGATATAAAGGTAAGCGAGGTAAAAGACCTTGCCAACGCGCCATTTGAGCTTACGTATGATCCTCAGTTGGTGGATTTTGTCGCAATCAGCGA
>JAQUCQ010000424.1 GCA_028686145.1 Desulfuromonadaceae bacterium
GTTTATTCGTACCATTGATTCTGAGCGATTATTTGAAACAACTACGTTTTCAGCAGAAGATCAGTCTCGCTGCGATATGTACAGATGCAACACGGAACGTAGTATCCAACAGGAAAAGTACGCGGATATAAATTCGTTTTTAAAAAGTCTATGCATGGAAGCAATCGTCGGGAGTTTCGATGCAATGCATTTGTCAAGGATCTCCCAACTGATCAACAAGAGCAATCAATTCCACCTTACCACCACCCGCTACTCGGAAGCGGAAATTTTGCAGATGATGCACAGCCCCAATTTTATTTGCCGCTATTATAAACTAAAAGACAAGTTTGGAGATTACGGCTTGATCGGTGTTGTCATTCTAAAGGAAGGCAATAACAACGATTTTATTATTGACACATTTGTTCTCAGCTGCCGGGTTCTTTCTCGTGGCATGGAAGAGTTGATCAATGACGACCTGATTTCCCTGGCCAGAAGCTCCGGGAAAAGTTCTCTATTCGGAATATATATCCCGACAAATAAAAACAAACTTGTTTCCGGACTTTATCCACGGCTTGGCTATCAAATAACTGAAAACACTAGCGATACAACGCATTGGCGCTTGGATTTGACAGTGCCTACAACTGGAACTGTGCATTATATTACGTTAGCAGATTAGCACAAATTCAAAGGAGATGAACATGGAAAGCCGCCCAGAGATAATGGAACGTCTTAATGTTGTATTTCAAGAGGTATTTGACGACGACTCAATCAGCATATTTGACGAAATGACTGCCCAAGACATAGAAGACTGGGATTCCGTTAGCCATATATCGCTCATGATAAGCGTGGAAAAAGAGTTCGACATAGAGTTTGAGGCCGACGAGATCGGCAAACTCCAAAGGGTTGGAGATTTACTTGATCTGATCACTCAGCGGATAAACAGGTAACCTGGCAGTTTTATGAAAGGCTCATTGTCTGCATTTCTTGATTTACTCTACCAAAAGAGTCCCCGGCAAAAAAAGTATATAGAAGCTTTTTTGGCCAGCTGTGACGACACCTACTTTGAGCGAGCAGAACATTTTACCCAAGGGTTGATTGAACTTCTTGCTCGTAAAGAATTGCCCCTCGATTATGCTGTTGATGCATACATTCAGTTGTGCTCGGTTGTAGTCTCTGAAAAATTTTTTTTATAAAAAATGGTCATTATTCCTGTAAAAATTCCGCTACAGCGCTGGCAAAAGTTTATTCTTCACCTGAGGTAATGGCCTCTTACATGTACGGGCTTTTTCTGTCGTATTTCCTCTGGCCAAATCATTACGCTATTTTAGACTTTTTCATACAAAAATCCAGAAACATAAAGTCTATAAAAAACTACCTCGAGATCGGACCAGGACACGGACTGTACCTGAGTCAAGCGCGTCGTCTCTTTTCTGAGGCACAGTTTACCGCACTAGACATTAGCCCAACATCCCTGGAAATATCAAAAGATATATACATTTTTTTTACTGACACGGGTAGCTGCGACTTTGTAATCGGAGACTTATACAATGTTAAGTCTAGAGATTATGATTATATTGTGATGTGTGAAGTCCTTGAACATCTTGACGACCCAGTCTCCGCCTTAAAGCAAGTAAGAAGCTTACTTGTCTCGGATGGTTATGTATTTGTTACTACATGTGCTAATTGTCCAGCAATTGATCACGTTTACCATTACAAAAGCGTCGAACATATCCGGGAACAGATTATGACCTGCGGGTTCAAAATATTGTCTGATTTAGCTCTTTCAGTAGACAAAATACCTCCAGAAAAGTGGACGGCAAAACAGGCTGAAATAAACTACGCCGCCTTGCTCATGGCAACGTAAAATGGGCGCATTTTCAGACAAATAAGCGAGCCAGCGGCTCAAGCATCGCATCTTTTTTAAATATCCTAGTTTCTTAGCCTGTTTGGATTGAACCAACGCTTTTCCCCCTGTGAAGGCTTTGTAAAATCTACCCGTAAGCCTACGCGCTGGTGGTAAGCCGGGTTATGCTTGGGGCAGGAGAAGTGCAAATTTGCGGTATCCGCCAATATGTGTGGAGAGATATATTACGTTCGCCCTAGGCGGAATTTCTGAGGCGTCTGGTGAGGCCGATTCGGTTGATTCCGCCGGACCAAGCCGAGACTAACGTTTTTTTCCCCCGCGACGGCAAGACAAACGGCAGGCCGGTGACGACATTTCGAGGTCCAATGGAATTTGAATATGTGTCATTTGGAGCAAATACTTTGCCCTTTTTATCAATTGAGCCTGCATACGTTCTGTCTGGTCTGAAAGCCTTTCCTTCTATCTACGGGAACCGTTCTGTCAGAGGGGTGTTCGACATCAGGGGCCTGGGAGGCCAGGTCCTGTGTCCGGGTTCGCTCCACCCCGAGACGCGAAAGCCTTACGTCATCTCAAAGCTCGCCGACATCGTTGAGGCACCCAATTGGCTCCTGAACTATTCGCTCCACAAAAGCGTTCACCCGAAGAACGCTTCCCCTTCCGTGCCGAAAATACTGACCGAGGTTCCGACCATGACTTCAAGCCCATCGACTCCCCAGCTCAATGACCCGCTTGTCGCCAATCTCCCGGTATCAGACGAGATCAAGCAGATGATCCTGGCGCCGTTCCCCAAAGGGCAAAGATCGGAACCCTCAATGGCTGTTCTTGTCGGACTGTTGAGTGCGAACGTTGATGAAAAGACCGTTCT
>JAQUCQ010000425.1 GCA_028686145.1 Desulfuromonadaceae bacterium
TTGAGGTAGAGCTCTGCAATGGTGATGAGGAAGGAAATTGAATCGCTGAAAGAATAGCTGGTGTCCATAATGTAATTGTAGTTGTCGTGACAACTATGTCAAGGAAAGGGGGTAAATCTTTTTTGTCGTTCATTGGTCCTGACCGGTTATGGGCTCAATGCTTACCCCGTCGATCATCGAAAAACTGAAAGCGATGAAACGTAGCGCAATGTTTCAAGTGTCAATATGCCAGTCGCAGTAACCAGTTACTTTTTTGATGATACACGTTGTAAGGTAGCTCGAAGTTCTTCGGCCCCTGGATTGTTTACAGGTTTTTTCATGAGTATGTCTGCGGGACGGGTTTTTTTGCCGTAATATGCCGCGTTAAGGCTGTCACGCACTTCCAGTACTGACCCCTCTAAATTGAGCCCCGCATAGAGACCTTTTGTTTTGGTGAAAGAAAAGAAATCGGCAGTGACTTCCGGGATCGTCACCGATCCTTTGGCACCGCCACCAATGGGGCCAACCGCCACTGAAACATCTGCGCCCAGTTTTAGCGTTGATGCGAGCAGCGAATCGATAGCCTTTTGCGTCATTGCAACCATTACCAATTCGGATGCTTCGCCACCGATCTGAAAGCCAAAAGTCACGGAGCCGAGCGTGTAGAATGCCGGATCACTCCAAGTCCCGTTTTCGCTGTTCTTTATCATCAACACGCCAGTCCCGCCTGACCCCCCCAGAATAAAACCTCCTTTCAGGACTTGCGGGAAAATGAGCACTCCTTTCGCGTGCTTGAGGTATTCATGCAGCCACGAGAAATGCTCGTCCCCCATCAGATCGGTTAGAGTACCCTTTGACTTGTCTACAATCGCCTGAGCTTCCGCTCTGTCAGCCGCTATTGCGGCGGATACCGGTCCGAGGAACAAACATACCATTAAAAGTCCGGCAATTGTCCAGAAGCCGGCTCTGCAAAAATGTGTAAATGTCTTTTTCATAGCGAGAGTCCTTTCATAGTGTGATGGGTAAACAATACGATGTGTAATTCCTGTAAATAATTATACTGTGAAATATCGGTTTGTCATGTTAAGAGGAAGTGTCATTATCACGTTGTCCGGGTTTGTAGTCGAGGGTCTGCAAATAGTTGTTATGGGAGAGCAACCATGAACATCAGGAAAAAATTTCTCGATTATGAGTACGAAGAGGTGCTGGATGCGAGAGTGCGGGAGTTGATCAGAGTGGGGTGCGCCATCGCCGTTGGATGCCCGACGTGATTTAAAAAACACTTCGCGGTCGCGAAGTCGGAAGGGGCCTCCAAGGCAGAACTGCGGGAAGCAATAGCGTACGGCATGATCGCGCCGAGCGGCAAGGCGAAAAATTTTGCACTGGATATGCTTGCTGATCTAAACGATGACCCGGAATAGGTACATACGTACGAACGTTTTTGTAAAATTATTTATGTAGTTGCAACTATTTCAATGTAGTTAAAGCTGCTACCTGATGTGCTGCTCCATGATTAGAATCTCTGTGTGTCTAAAATTATAGAATTATCGGAGGAAACAATGATTAAACTCGCAATTAATGTTTTACTGGTGTTGGCTTTACTTACTTGTAATGTTTTTGCATCTGATTCGGCTGGCAGCAAGATGTCAAATCTTGAATCAACGCTATTAAACAATGAAACGGTACTAAAGTATGAAAGTTATGATTCAGGAGCAATAAACGGTAGTTTCGATGTTAAATTCACCGCGATGGTTGTCACGGATCCGGCCAAATCAAAAAAGGTTGCAACAGGGATGAAAGTTACCATTATAGGCGATAAGGATGCGACATCCACTGTATACTTGGATTCAGACGAAGTTCAGAACCTGTCAAATGCAATTGCTTCCATAAAAACAATTTCAGAAAAATATGCGACTGAGAAAATAGAGCCCTATACTGAGATCTTATATTCTTCCAAGGGCGGTTTTAAGTTTGGCTATTTGAACAAAGGAGTCAACGCCGGAGTGTTTGAAAGCAGATCAGCTTTGTTTATCCGAACACCATCGATGCAAAGTATTTTTAATGACGACGAGAAGAGGTGGGGGCAAATGCAGTCGATTATTGCGAATGTTCTTTTTAATGTGAGTCGCAAATAGCCACTGAAGTCTTAAGCGCAGGCTGGCAAATACAACGTATGTGAGGAACCATCTATGAACTTGCTTAATACAGTTCTTACGGCAAACCGGAAGTTTGTCCATCCGGGAGCGTTTTCTCCGCTCCCGAAAAATCCGAAAAAACAGCTTGCCATTTTTACCTGCATGGATACCCGGTTGGTTGACTTTCTGGAACCGGCTATGGGAATAAGGCGTGGCGATGCAAAGGTTATCAAGAACGCCGGTAATACGCTGATTCATCCACGAGGCGGGGTTATCCGCAGTCTGGTTGCTGCCATTTTTATGCTGGGGGTTGAAGAAATATTTGTCATTGGCCATGAAGATTGCGGCATGTCTACTGTTGATCCGGAAAAAATGAAAAGTGACATGATTGCCCGTGGTATATCGCCTCAGGAAATTGAAACCAATGTGCCGGACCTGGCGCAGTGGCTTGGGGCTTTTTCCTGCCCGGCAGAAAACGTGGTTGAGGTTGTGAGGAAAATTCGTTCCAGTCCGCTCATCCCGGCTGACGTGCCCATTCATGGCTTGATTTTCTGCCCTAACGACGGACATCTGGAAGTC
>JAQUCQ010000075.1 GCA_028686145.1 Desulfuromonadaceae bacterium
AAACGTAAGGGTGTTGTGCGTGTTATCTGCGACATCCCTAAGCATTCTCAACGTCAGGGATGAGTTATTAAAGGGGGTATTTCCATTGGCACGTATTTCAGGTATTGATTTACCAAAAAACAAACGCATAGTTATTGCATTGACGTATATTTACGGAATTGGCAATTCTTCTGCTGAACGTATTCTTGCTGCTAGTCAGATAAACCCTGACACGCGAACTGAGAAACTTACTGAAGCAGAGGTTGCTCGGCTTCGTGAAGAGATTGATCGGAACTGCAAGGTTGAAGGTGATTTACGCCGTGAGATTTCAATGAATATTAAGCGTCTTATGGATCTTGGTTGCTACAGGGGTCTCCGCCATCGTAAAGGCCTCCCGTGCAACGGCCAGCGTACAAAAACAAATGCACGCACACGAAAAGGTCCTGCTCGTACTGTTGCCGGTAAGAAGAAATAATTTAAACTAGCTCTGGAGAACACGCATGGCAAGCCCATCAAAAAAGGTAGTTCGTAAGAAAAAAGAACGTAAAAATATTTCAAATGGTGTAGCTCACATTCAAGCTACTTTTAACAATACCATAATTACAATCACTGACCCGGTGGGAAATGTTGTTGCGTGGTCGACGGCAGGAGCCAAAGGTTTCAAGGGCTCGCGTAAAAGTACTCCTTTTGCTGCTCAGATTGCTGCTGAAGATTGTGCCAAGAAAGCACAGGAGCATGGAATGCGGACTGTTGAAGTTTATGTTAAAGGTCCTGGCTCTGGTCGTGAATCTGCTCTTCGTGCTCTTCAGGCTGCCGGTTTCAGTATTAGTTTTATTAAAGACGTTACTCCGATTCCTCACAACGGCTGTCGTCCGCCAAAAAGAAGAAGAGTTTAATATTAGTTGTAACAACTATTAAGGAGGTTTTCATTGGCTCGATATACAGGACCTTCATGCCGTTTGTGCAGAAGAGAAAACACAGAATTATTTTTAAAAGGCGATCGTTGCTATACAGATAAATGTGCGATCAAGCGCCGCAATTATCCTCCCGGTCAGCATGGCCAGGGTAGGTCGAAAGTTTCTGCATACGGTACTCAGCTCCGTGAAAAGCAAAAGGTTCGTCGTATTTATTGCATTCTTGAAAAACAGTTTCGTAGTTACTTTCAGTCCGCAGACCGGATGAAAGGTGTTACTGGCGAGAATCTGCTTTCATTGCTTGAGCGACGTTTCGATAATGTTGCATATCGTCTTGGTTTTGCAACTTCCCGTTCTGAATCACGTCAGCTTGTGCGTCACGGCCATTTTACGATTAACGGTAGAAAGGCTGATATTCCATCGATACAGCTTAAGGCTGGTGATGTTATAGAGCTACGTGAAAAAAGCCGTAAGATTGTTGCTATAAATGATGCTCTGGAAGCGGTTGTACGCCGTGGAATTCCACAGTGGTTAGAGCTAGATCGTGATTCCTTCAAAGGGACTCTTAAAGGTGTGCCTACTCGAGAGGACATCACAACTCCTATCCAGGAACAGCTCATAGTTGAGCTTTATTCAAAGTAATTTCTGGAAGCAGTTGACTCTAGTTTCGAACGACGACCGGGTTTCTATTTCCGGAGGAGGTAGCAATGTATAAAAACTGGCGGGATCTAATAAAACCAAAGCAACTACAGGTTGAAAAGGATACTCTAACAGCTACATACGGTAAGTTTTTCGCTGAACCATTTGAACGCGGTTTTGGTACTACATTAGGTAATTCACTCAGACGAATCTTGCTTTCATCTATCCAAGGTGCAGCAATCACTTCTTTGAGGATTAAAGGTGTATTACACGAATTTTCTGCTATTCAAGGCGTTACTGAAGATGTAACTGATATTATTCTTAATCTTAAGGGTGTCAGACTCAAACTGCATTCTTCAGATCAGGCCACAGTGCACTTTAAGCACAAGGGTGTTGGAGTTATTACTGCTGGCGATATAATAGTTGGCCACAATGTAGAAGTCATGAATCCTGATCATTATATTGCGACCTGTGGAAAAGATGCTAATCTTGAAGTTGAGATGACTGTTAAAATGGGTAAAGGTTATGTGTCTGCTGACCGTAATCGGGATGAAAAGTCCCCGGTCGGTACTATTCCAATCGACTCAATCTATACACCAATTAAAAAAGTTAATTTCTCTGTTACAAATGCTCGTGTTGGTCAAATGACTGATTATGACAAGCTAAATCTTGAAGTATGGACTGACGGTAGTGTCAAACCAGAAGATGCTGTTGCATATTCTGCTAAAATTCTGAAAGAGCAGCTTTCTATATTCATAAACTTTGATGAGGAATTTGAGCCTCAGGTTGATGAAGAATCTCAGGAAGATAAAGACAAGGTCAATGAAAACCTTTATCGTACGGTTGACGAATTAGAACTGTCTGTCCGCTCAGCTAACTGTCTTAAAAATGCCGGAATCAAACTTATCGGTGAACTAGTCACAAAATCTGAATCTGAAATGCTGAAGACTCAAAACTTTGGTCGCAAATCACTAAATGAAATTAAAGATATTCTTTCAGATATGGGGCTGACTTTCGGGATGAAAATAGATAGTTTTCCTGATCCAGAACTGATGATTCGTTTACGTGGCGAGCAAAAAGAAGAAGAGTAAAACCCATATCTGGTGTAGCTTAGAAAGGAATTATATATATGCGTCACAATAAAGCTGGTAGAAGACTCGGCAGGAAGACAAGCCATCGCGAAGCTATGTTTAGAAATATGGTAACATCTCTTTTAGATCACGGTAAAATTACCACGACTGATGCTAAGGCTAAAGAGATACGTGTTGTTGCAGAACGGATGATAACACTCGGAAAACGTGGTGATCTTCATTCTATGCGGATGGCTTCTTCGGTTATCCGTGAAAAAGCTGTTGTCTCGAAATTATTTTCAACCATTGCTCCTCGTTATAAGGAACGTCTCGGTGGTTATACCAGAATTATTAAACTTGGTATTCGCCAGGGTGATGCTGCGCCTGTCTCTCTGATTGAACTTGTAGAGGAAGAAATTAAATCTGCTAATTAAGCAGGTATCAAAAAAACAATTAGTATAAATTACACTATAATCCCCTCTGAACATACCGAGAGTGATGTCGTAATAAATTACTGATATAGATTAAACAAAAACGGCATGGAGCAATCCACGCCGTTTTTGTTTTGCCGGTAATTTGACTCTTCGCACGTCTGTAGCGGTATCCCTCCTATCACAAATCGCACGAATTCAGTTTTGAAGACATATGACGGCGATATTCCACGATATCGTTTCGCAATGAAATCATGTGCGCCATCCTTTCATCTACAAGTCTAATATGCTTGTCCAGGATATTGATAAGAGCCGGAATCATTATGTCTGTTCTTTTTGCTTCTCCATAAGCTGTATAAAGATCCTGTAACTCTTGAATGCTAAGACCGAGCTCTTTAAGCTTGATTATAAAGCGGACCCGTTTTGCTATATCCTGAGTGTAGAAGCGGTTACTGCCGTCTGATCGCGGCGCTGCTTCAATTATTCCGGACTCTTCCCAATACCGAAGTGTTCGGGTAGTAAGGTTCAAGCTTTTAGCGAGGTCACCTATTGCAATTAACTCTTTGTCTCCCCGTTTAAAGTCCATAATGATTCCTGTTTACCTGTGAGTAAACTATATTGAAAAGGTGTTTACGCGCTATCAAGCTGGCTTTTACGTCTGCATAAAATCTCACCAAGCTCTGATTTCTGACAACCGAAAAATATAGATACCATGCAAACCAACCAGATATCCTACAGCCATTGTTAAAATGGCAATTCTATGGTGGAAAGGACACACAACTGGATAATTTGCAGCTAAAACGTAACTCTGCAGAATAAAAGCAAAGTTATTAGATGATTACAGTATGCTTTGAGATAACAATAACAACTGACAGTTTGTTTTGCAAGTATGATAAAGAAACTGCTATGAAAATATATAAACATGTTTTACAGATTGTTGACATGAGCGTAAAAGGGATGTACGCTCCTTGCAAATGATCCTAAGAATACTTCTGCCCGTGGAGGTAATAATGAAAAGCGAGGAGCGAACAGGTGATGAAGGTGTGAAGCTTCTACATAAACTAAGTAAAGAAGATTTGATAAAAATCATTATTGATGATGCGAAAAACTGGCTGGCTCACGATGGTGTCTGGTTTCAGGCGGTGGAGAAGCGCTATGGCATGGATGCTGCTGTTGACGCTGATACCGAGGCTTGGCGCTATTTTACTGTTATTGAAGCCAAGCGGATCATGGAACGATTGGGAATAAAAGCTGGCGGTGGTATTCCGGCTCTGATTGAATGTTTGAAACATCGTTTTTATGCCCGTCTCAATCTTCAAGATTTTATTGAACAAAGTGACACGCGCGTTGTATTCAGGATGCTTGACTGTCGGGTGCAGTCTGCCCGTAAACGAAAAGGTTTGGCTGACCATCCCTGCAAAACGGTTGGTATTGTAGAATATGGTGAATTCGCCAAAACAGTAGATTCGAGAATAGCAACTCGCTGTATTGCTTGTCCGCCTGATCTTCACCCTGAAGAATTCTGGTGTGCCTGGGAATTTTCGCTGAGACAATAAGTGCTACACTACGTATTTCTGACGTTGGTGATAAATACAGATGGAATTTTGCAGGTAGAGAGGTGATGACTATGGACATTTTTCAGGTTTTTCGTGAACGGCGCAGCATCAGAAAATACAAGGATACTCCGGTCGAGCGAGAAAAAATTGAGCAGATACTGGATGCGGCACGCTTGGCACCCTCCTGGAAAAATATGCAATGCTGGCGTTTTCTGGTGCTGACCGATGCAGACATGCGGGCAAAGGTTCTTGACGCATTTCCCGATGATAACCCGGGTAAGAAGGCAATTGCTACGGCACCAGCCGTGATTGTCGTCTGTGGAAACCCGGCAGAGTCTGAAGTCGAGAATGGTATTGATTATTTTGTCGCGGATGTGTCAATCGCTTTTGAGCATCTCTGTCTGGCCGCCTTTGCGCTGGGGCTTGGGACTTGCTGGATGGGATGGTATGATGAGAAAAAAATCAAACGCACACTTGGCATTCCTGATGGTATCCGCATTGTCGGCATAACTCCGCTCGGTTACCCCGACCAGGAACCGAAACCGAGGCCGCGCAAGCAATTGTCAGAAATTTCCTATTTTAATCAATGGCAATAGCCGGTTTCGTTCGGAAGCCGGATAGCAGTAACAGTACGGAGACATGATAATGCTGACACATACAGAAGCAATGCAGAGAGTGACTGCCATGCAGGCGAAACTCAAGGCAAAGGAGATAGACGGGGCGCTGATTATCTTTCCAATTGATGTGTACTATTTTTCAGGTACCCGTCAGAACGCTACTCTTTGGATACCAACGAACGGTGAACCGCTCCTGATGGTGCGCAAGAGCTTGTCACGTGCCATGGTCGAGAGCGCTCTGACTGATATCAGGCCGTTTCCGTCAAGCAAGGAGTTTTCCTCACTGCTCGGAGATAATGTGCAGAAGATCGGTTTTACTTTCGATGTCGCACCGGTCCCGCAACTTAACTACTATACGAAGCTGCTGCCGGGACGTGAGTTTGTCGATATATCTTCTGCCAATCGTGAAGTGCGTTCGGTCAAGTCGGCGTTTGAGCTCGAACAGCTGCGTATCTCCGGAGCCGGTCTGATTTCTGTTTTTAAGCAGGTGCGACAGTTTCTAAAAGCCGGCATGCGTGAGCTCGATCTGGCGGCGGAATTCGAGCATCGGCTCCGTACCGCTGGCAGTGAAGGGTATGTTCGGATGCGTGCTTTTAACCAAGAGCTTTTCATGGGACTGGCCGTTTCAGCCGGAGCCGCTACACATGGATTTTTTGATGGCGCCGTAACCTGGTGCGGGCTCTCCCCTGCGTCGCCGCAGGGAGCGTCAACGCAACTTATCGGCCGGGACGAACCGGTGTTACTCGATTACACCGGCGTGTTTAACGGCTATATCACCGATATGACGCGTATTTTCGTGATTGGAACCCTTGAGCCGGAACTGCAACGTGCATTCGATCTTTCGCTGGAAATTCAGAAGTATCTGCAGAACTCCTTAAAGCCTGGTGCAATCTGTGAAGAGCTCTTTCTACAGGCGGTGGAAATTGCTGATAAAGGGGGCTTTGGCGATTATTTTATGGGGATGCCTGGTGAACAGGCGCGCTTTGTCGGCCATGGTGTCGGGTTGGAACTGGATGAATTCCCGGTACTTGCCCAAGGTTTCAAGATGCCGTTGCAGTTAGGTCAGACGATTGCAATTGAGCCCAAATTTGTCTTTCCCGGCAAAGGGGTGATCGGCATTGAAAACACGTTTGCGGTGACGAATGCTGGTGGCGAAAAAATAACAGATATTGATGACTGGATTGTTTATTTATAAAATAGCCATTTACTCCTACTGCTGCTTAGATTCGGAAAATAGGTAACTTGTAAAATTACATATAGTTGTTGTGAGCGTAAAGGGAATGCGTGGTTTGTTGCACTATTATGTCGCGCGGAGGCAGCAATATGAAAGAGGATGTTTTTGTCGTTGATGGCATGAGGACGCCATTCGGATCTTTTGGCGGAGTTTTGTCCGACGTGGCCGCTACCCAGTTGGCTGCTACGGTCATAAAAGAAATTCTGAACCGGAATGCGTTATCGGGGGAGGCTGTCGGAGAGGTGATTCTCGGTCAGGTACTAAGCGGCGGCTGCGGGCAAGCCCCCGCACGTCAGGCAATGCGGGCGGCCGGTTTGCCGGACGCCATTCCCGCCCTTACGATCAATAAGGTTTGTGGCAGCGGTCTCAAAGCGATAATGCTTGGGTGCGACTCGATAAAACTTGGTAATGCCAATGTTGTGCTGGCCGGAGGGATGGAAAATATGTCTCTTGCGCCATATTTTCTTAAAAAGGCCCGTACCGGGTTCCGCATGGGCAATGGTGAAATATTCGATCTGATGATCCATGATGGATTATCAGATCCGTACAGCGGACGTCACATGGGGGAAATCGGCGAGGCAAGTGCCGAGCGCAACTCACTGGCTCGTGGTGAACAGGATGATTGGGCGGCACGCTCTTTTCGGTTAGCCCAGCAGGCGATTAAGGAGAGTACATTCACGGACGAAATTGCACCGGTCTCCAAAAAGGGACGTGGCGCAGAAATAATCATCAGCGAAGACGAAGAACCGCTGAGGGGTGATCCGGCTCATCTGGCACAACTGAAGAGCGTATTCAAAAAAGATGGCACCATCACGGCCGGCAACGCCTCTTCCATATCTGACGGCGCCGCACTGCTGTTGCTGGCTGGAGCGGACGCAGTCACGCAGCATAACCTGAAACCGCGGGCCAAGATAGTAGCAAGCGCGACGGAAAGCCTTCATCCGGATCATTTCCCGGAAGCTCCGGTTGGTGCGATCAAAAAGGTATGCGCACGTGCCGGGTTATCACTGGCTGATATTGACCTTTTTGAAATAAATGAGGCCTTTGCCTCAGTGGCACTTATTGCAATTAAAGAGCTGAAGCTGGATCCTGCCAAGGTAAATGTTAATGGCGGTGCCTGTGCCATTGGGCATCCGATTGGTGCCAGCGGTGCCCGTCTGGCTTTGACGGTGGTTCGGGAACTGCAAAAGCGCAAACTGCGCTACGGTCTGGCCACACTCTGTATTGGTGGTGGCGAAGCAGTTGCGATAATCTTTGAGAGGGTCTGATACGTTGGCAAGTGCTTGGATCTATTAAAGGCACTTGTCTCGTATATTGGGGTCAGGGAGGAAGGATAATGATGCGAATCGGAGTTCTTGGGGCAGGGCAGATGGGCAACGGTATTGCCCACGTATGTGCGCAGTACGGCTATCAGGTGGCTCTGTTTGATATTGCTCAGCCTCAATTGGACAAAGGGCTTGTAACTATAGCGCAGAACCTTGAGCGCCAGGCCAAAAAAGGTGCAATTCCGGAGTCGCTGGTGAGGGAAACACTTGGAAGGATCACCGCTACGCGGGATATGAGTGACGTGGCAGATATGGATTTTGCGATTGAAGCGGTTACTGAAAATGAGCCGCTCAAGCTTGAGATCTTCCGTAAACTGGATAGTATTGTAAAAGAGGATTCCATTCTGGCGTCAAATACATCATCTATTCCGATCACCAAGATTGCCTCTGTCACCGGGCGACCCGACAAAGTCATCGGCATGCATTTTATGAATCCGGTGCCGGTCATGAAACTGGTTGAGGTTATCCGGGGGCATGCTACAAGCGATGATACCTTTACAAAGACAGCAACGTTAGTCGCAACATTGGAAAAAGAGATAGCTGTATCCCAGGACTATCCCGGTTTTGTCGTCAACCGTGTCTTGATTCCAATGATCAATGAGGCGATTTTTGCATTGTATGAAGGTGTCGCAACCGCCGAGGATATCGATAAGGGGATGAAGCTTGGCACTAACCAGCCGATGGGGCCGCTGACACTGGCGGATTTCATCGGACTCGATACGGTGCTGGCGATTGCCAATGTCCTCTATGACGGCTTCAAGGATCCCAAATATCGTCCCTGCCCGCTGCTCGTCAAGATGGTGAATGCCGGATATATGGGGCGCAAATCGGGGCATGGCTTTTATACCTACTAAGGGAGGCACCGTGGAATTCAAAAATCTGCTGATAGAGACGAGCAATGGCATTACGACCCTGACGATCAACCGTCCGCAGGTACTTAATGCCCTCAACAGTGATGTTGTGCGCGAGCTGGAGTGTGCTTTATACCAGCTGGACCTTGAGGTATCTGTGAGGGCAGTTATTGTAACCGGAGCGGGTGAAAAGGCTTTTGTTGCCGGGGCGGATATCAAGGAAATGTCTGAAATATCGGCTTATGAGGCCCATGATTTTGCCCGCAGGGGACAACGTTTGATGCTGCTGATAAACAAGATGAGCACGCCGGTCATTGCCGCAGTCAATGGATATGCGCTTGGTGGGGGGCTGGAGCTGGCGCTTGCCTGCGACTTTATCTATGCCTCCGAAAAAGCAAAATTTGGCTTTCCTGAGGTTGGCCTTGGTATTATCCCCGGTTTCGGCGGCACCCAGAACCTGGCACGTCTGATCGGCCCAAACAGGGCTAGTGAACTGATCCTTACCGGGCGGATCATAAGTGCTGCGCAAGCTCATGCATGGGGGATCGCAAATCAACTCTGTGCTCCGGAAGAACTACTGCCAATGGCAGTTTCAACTGCACGGGAGATTGTTGGTAAAGGTGCGCTTGGGGTTACATATGCCAAGGATGCCATTACCAACGGGCTGAACATGGCAAAAGTAGATGGTTTTCGCTACGAGGCATCTCTGTTTGGCGTGCTGTTTGCCACAAGCGACCAGCGAGAGGGGATGGGAGCTTTTCTCGAAAAACGTACCGCTGAGTTTAAAGGTAAATAAACGCCACTTCGGAGGGAAGCTGATGAATTTTGAACTGAGCCAGGACCACAAAGTTTTGCAGTCTGCGGTGCGTGATTTCGTGGAGAAGGAGATCAAGCCGATTGCGATGAAGATTGACGAAGAGCATATGATTCCCGATGCGCTGGTCCGCAAGATGGGCGAAATGGGTTTTTTAGGCAGCTATCTCCCGGAAGAATATGGCGGGGCAGGGCTTGATGTTCTCGCCTATGCAATTGTCGTTGAAGAGGTCTCGAAAGCTTGTGGCTCCAGTGGAGTCCTTATTTCGGCGCATACGTCGCTTGCCAGTGGACCGATCTATACTTATGGCACTGAAGAACAGAAAAAGAAATGGCTTCCTGCACTTAACAGTGGCGAAATTATCGGTTGTTTCCTGTTGACTGAACCTGGTGCAGGGAGCGATGCCGGCGGTACTGCCACTACATACACGCGTGATGGTAATGAATTCGTCATTAATGGCAGCAAGACCTTCATTACCAATGGTGGGTATCTTGGAACCGGCGTGCTGCTGGCTTCTTTTGATCGGAGTCTGAAACACAAGGGGATCAGTGCTTTTATTGTCGACCTGAAATCGCCTGGTGTGACAATCCTTAAAAACGAAAACAAGATGGGAATTCGCGGCAGTTATACGACTGCCTTTGCCTTTGACAATTTGCGTATACCGGCTGAAAATCTGCTGGGCCAAGAGGGTAAAGGATTCAACATCGCCATGGATACATTGAATGGCGGCCGGATCGGGATTGCTTCCCAGGCTCTGGGTATTGCTGAAGGGGCTTTTGAACGGGCGCTTGCCTATTCAAAGGAACGTAAGCAGTTTAATCAGGCAATCTGCGAGTTTCAGGGAATACAGTTCAAATTGGCGGACATGTGGACGCGGATCGAAACCAGCAAACTCTTGACCTATCGGGCCGCCTGTCTCAAAGACGCTAAAAGGAGCTATACGATGGAATCGGCCATGTGCAAAATGCACGCTTCAGAAACAGCAGCCTATGTAACGAAAGAGGCACTGCAGATTCATGGCGGATACGGCTATATTGTTGACTACGAAGTTGAGCGCATGTTCCGCGACGCCAAAATCACCGAGATTTACGAAGGTACCAATGAGGTGCAGCGGGTTGTTATCTCCAAGCTGCTGCTTTCGTGATGACGGAATATCTTTAATACTTGACATGCGTGTTAAGTAAAATTATACAGTATGCAGCAGGTATCAAGTCATGAGAGGTGTTGCCGTGGAAGCTACCCGTCAAATTTACTGGAATGTCGGTCATGGCGTTGTGATCCCGATGTACATCCTCGCCGCTGCCGCTTTCGGATATATGGTGTGGGGATTCCGGCAGCGCCTGCCGATCTGGCGTCAAGGCAAAGCGCTTGACCGTTTTGACCGCTTCGACGAACGGGTCAAACTGATGATTGGCGAAGTATTCAGCCAGTCAAAAATATACCGGGTCACCGACGGCGGCATCTTCCACTCCATCTTCTTTTGGAGTTTCTTGATCCTCTTTGCTGGTACAATAATGGTCATGTTTCAGGCGGACCTTTTCACCCCTCTTCTGCAGGTCAACCTTCTCTCTGGTGAATTCTACAAAGCCTTTTCATTAGTGCTGGATATAGCCGGCATCCTTGCCATCGTCATGCTGGCAGGGCTGTTTGTTCGTCGATTTGTCATTCGGCCGGAAGGGCTGGAGATTGTCAAGGATGACTACATCGTCTTGCAACTGTTGTTCGCCATCCTCATCACCGGATTCCTCATCGAAGGGGCTCGCAT
>JAQUCQ010000076.1 GCA_028686145.1 Desulfuromonadaceae bacterium
CTATTATCCGGGGCCGGGTCTGGGGGGGCACTGCATACCGATTGATCCCTTCTACCTCACCTGGAAGGCGCGCGAGTACGGGCTTCACACGCGTTTCATAGAACTGGCCGGAGAAGTTAACACCGCCATGCCTGATTGGGTCGTGTCTAAGGTGATGGATGCTCTGAATGAGCGTGGCCGGGCACTGAAGGGTGCAAAAATTCTGGTGCTCGGCATTGCATATAAGAAAAACGTCGACGATATGCGCGAATCACCAAGTGTAGAGCTGATGGATAAACTGCAGAAAAAAGGTGCCCGGGTTCAGTACAGCGACCCGCATGTCCCAACATTTCCGCCGATGCGCAAGTATCATTTCGACCTGTCCAGTTTGAGTCTGAACGCAGCGACGCTGGCTGAGTTCGATTGCGTGCTGATTGCAACAAATCATGATGCATTTGACTTTGATCTGATCCGGCTCAATTCCAGGTTGATTGTAGACACGCGCGGCGCGTACCGCGGCATCTTTGAAAATGTGGTGAAAGCGTAACACGGAGATTTATTTTAAAACAGAGCGATGGGCACAGTTTTTACTCTTCCAGACGTTTTAGCGAAGTAAGTGGGCTTTAGCAAAACATTCATGCTTTTTGTCCACTCCTCATTAATATAAATTATCCATATTAAGCGCTTTGTCATGAAGTTTTTTACCTGAAATCCCGAGTAATCCTAGAAACACCGAGGCTGAAAAAAGGGTTGGCATTTGGAATCTCCGCCTTTGTCGGGGCATTCTGCGGTTAAAACGGTTCGTTATTTTGATGAAAAAAGCGGCAGATGTTGACAGGATTAAGTATAATAGTGTAGATTAATTTTTTTTATTTCATTCGGGCCCAATAGAAAAATAAAAATAAACAATACTCATTCAAGAAGTTATGTCACTGGACGTAGTATGTGGAGCTTTTCTTGCATTGTCAAAAATTATATTGGCAATCAGAATATCAAAAGGGTTGGTAGTCCTGACAAGTGTGAGTTAGGTTTACCGATGGTGGTTTGGGGGCGTTAAGAAAAATGTTCGGTCTCCCCATGGCAAGACTAACCATGAATCTCCTATCTCTTTTACAAACCCGCCCCATGAAAATGGACCAGCTGATGCAGAAAATAAATAGTGGCATGATTTATAGAAATTCTGTACATTGGCTAATTCATATAGGCATTTAAGGGAATGGATTTATTGTGACTTTGCCAGCTAAGATATTAATCACCGGCGGAGCTGGTTTCATTGGTTCCGCTGTAATTCGTCATATTATACTCAACACAGACTGTCATGTGGTCAATCTGGATAAATTAACCTATGCTGGCAATCTCGATTCTCTGGCCGAAGTGTCCGAAAGCCACCGCTACGTATTCGAACACGCTGATATTGCCGATCGTCCAGCGCTTGATTGCATCTTTGCCCAGCATCAACCCGATGCAGTCATGCACCTTGCCGCAGAAAGTCATGTTGATCGTTCCATAGATGGACCAGGCGACTTTATCCACACCAATATGGTTGGAACGTTTACCCTGTTGGAAGCATCTCGTGCCTATTGGGGGCGTCTGACTGAATCTGCCAAAGCAGATTTTCGTTTTCACCACATAAGCACCGACGAGGTTTATGGTGACCTGCACGGTTCGGACGACCTTTTTACCGAAACCACACCTTATGCACCAAGTTCACCCTATTCAGCCAGCAAGGCAGCCAGCGATCACCTCGTACGAGCATGGCAGCGTACCTACGGCCTACCCACACTGGTTACCAACTGTTCAAACAACTACGGTCCCTTTCATTTTCCTGAAAAACTTATTCCGCACATAATATTAAATGCACTGCACGGCAAGTCACTTCCAGTCTATGGAGACGGGCAGCAGATCCGTGACTGGCTGTATGTTGAAGACCATGCCCGTGCTTTGGTCGAAGTTGTAACCAAGGGGCAGATTGGCGAAACTTACAACATCGGCGGTCACAATGAACAGCGCAACCTGACGGTCGTGCATACGATCTGCGATTTGTTGGAAGAGTTGGTTCCGGAACGGAAGTCAACAGACATTTCCTCGTATCGTGACTTGATCACTTTTGTCAAAGATCGTCCCGGCCATGATGCCCGCTACGCAATTGATGCAAGCAAAATTGAGCGAGAGCTTGGCTGGCGCCCGCAAGAGACCTTTGAAAGCGGAATGCGCAAAACGGTACAGTGGTATCTGGATAACGAAAGCTGGTGGCAGAGAGTACTTAATGGTGCTTATAAACTGGAAAGGATCGGGCAGTAAGAATGGCTATTAAAGGAATCATACTCGCCGGTGGCACCGGTAGCCGTCTGCACCCAGCAACACTGGCAGTATCAAAACAATTGCTGCCGGTCTTCGACAAGCCGATGATCTACTACCCTCTCAGTACTCTTATGCTAGCCGGGATACGCGACATACTTGTAATTTCAACCCCGCAAGATACCCCACGTTTCGAGCAACTTTTGGGCGATGGCAGCCGGTGGGGACTTAAATTGCAGTACGCAGTCCAGCCCAGTCCTGATGGTTTGGCGCAGGCGTTCATTATCGGTGAGGACTTCATCGGCGAAGATCGTTGCGCCCTGGTGTTGGGGGACAATATCTTCTACGGTCATGATTTTCATCACCTTTTGGTTAACGCCTGCAAGCGGGAGCAGGGTGCCAGTGTCTTTGCCTATCATGTACAAGATCCGGAGCGATATGGCGTAGCCGAGTTTGATGCCACCGGTAAGGTCCTGACCCTCGAAGAAAAGCCCGAACAGCCTAAATCCAACTATGCGGTTACCGGACTCTACTTCTACGACAGTCTAGTTGTTGAGCTGGCAAAAAACCTCAAACCTTCAGCGCGCGGTGAGCTGGAAATTACCGACCTTAACAGGCTCTATCTCCAGCAAGGACAACTTTCAGTGGAGATCATGGGCCGCGGCTATGCTTGGCTTGATACCGGTACCCATGAAAGCCTCCTGGAAGCAAGCCTATTTGTGTCTACTTTGGAGAACCGCCAAGGACTGAAAGTTGCCTGCCCGGAGGAAATTGCCTGGCGACATGGGTGGATTGATGACGATCAGCTTAACTTTCTTGCCATCCCCTTGGCCAAGAATGGTTATGGTAAATACTTGCTGTCCCTATTAAAGCAGAAGGTGTATTGACATGCAGGCAACTAAATTGAGCATCACGGATGTAGTACTTTTTGAACCAAAAGTGTTTGGCGATGAACGCGGGTTCTTTTATGAGAGCTTCAATAATCGTGTATTCGAACAAGCAACAGGTTTGAAGCGTAATTTTGTCCAGGATAATCACTCTCGCTCAGCCAAGAATGTACTGCGAGGCCTGCACTATCAGGTTCAGCACCCACAAGGAAAGCTGGTACGGGTGACAGTTGGAGAGGTGTTTGATGTTGCTGTGGATATCAGGAAAAGCTCACCTACATTTGGGAAATGGGTGGGTGAGACGCAGTCGGCAGAAAACAAGCGTATGATGTGGGTCCCGGAAGGGTTTGCCCATGGTTTTGTTGTGCTTTCGGATGTGGCAGAGTTCCTTTATAAAATAACTGATTATTGGTATCAGGAATTTGAACGGAGTATAGCCTGGGATGATCCAGATATCGCTATCGAATGGCCGATAGCAGACACTCCTACTCTTGCGGCCAAAGACTCAGCCGTAAAATTACCACATGATGCGGAGTACTTTTAAAAACTGGCAGCAATTTTTTTAGAATATGACAATATGAATCAAATTGGAATTAAGAATGAATAAACCGATCTATGTAACACAACCGTACCTTCCGCCACTGGAAGAGTTCATTCCATATCTTGAAAAAATATGGGAAAACAAATGGCTCACAAATAACGGTCCATTTCACCAGCAGTTGGAACAGGCTTTGTGTGAATATCTGGGGGTAGAACATCTGGCGTTGTTCACCAATGGCACTATCGCTCTTGTTACGGCACTGCAAACATTACGCATTACCGGAGAGGTCATCACTACACCATTTTCCTTTGTAGCTACTGCTCATTCGTTGCTATGGAACAGCTTGACCCCTGTTTTTGTGGATATAGACCCAGCAACCTGTAATCTTGATCCGGAAAAGATCGAGCAGGCAATAACCCCCCGAACTACCGCCATCATGCCGGTGCATTGTTATGGTACGCCCTGCGATGTTAAACGTATTCAGCAGATTGCCGACACCTACGGCCTGAAGGTTATTTACGATGCTGCCCATACCTTTGGTGTGAAGTACAAGGGGGAGAGCATACTAAAGCATGGTGATCTGTCTGTGTTGAGTTTCCACGCCACCAAGGTCTACAACACCTTCGAAGGGGGCGCGATAGTTTGTCCCGATGCCAAGACTAAGAAGCGGATTGACTATCTGAAAAACTTTGGATTTGCGGATGAAGTCACGGTTATGGCGCCGGGGATAAACGGTAAGATGAGCGAAATAAATGCTGCCTTTGGTTTGCTGCAACTCAAGCATGTTGATGATGCAATTGCAAAACGTGGTGAATTAGATGTTCTCTACAGGCAGGGATTATTTGGTGTTAGAGGAATAACTTGCTTACCCATTCCAGCAGAAACAAAACAGACATTTTCCTATTTTCCAATCATGGTAAATACTGATTATCGATTGAGTCGCGATGGGCTTTATGAAAAACTGAAAGAACACAACATACATGCACGCCGTTATTTCTATCCTCTCATATCCGACATGCCGATGTATCGAGGTTTATTATCTGCTAGTCAATCAAATCTGGTTATTGCTGAATCGCTATCACAGAAGGTTTTGTGTTTGCCGATGTACCCAGAGTTAAAGCTATCTGAACTTGACCAAATAGTGAAATGTGTTTCTGGAGGTGTCATATGAAGATTGCAATAATGCAACCCTACTTTTTTCCATATCTTGGCTATTACAGTCTTATTAAAAAGACGGACAGGTTTGTGTTGTTCGACACAGTGCAATTCATTAAACATGGCTGGATTGAAAGAAACAGAATACTAAAGCCTGCGGAAGGCTGGCAATATGTGGCGGCCCCTCTTGAGAAAAGCCCAATAACTACAATTATTAAGGAAATGAAAATTAATAATAAAGATTATTGGAAGGGTAAACTTTTTAGGCAACTTGAACATTATAAAAAAAAATCTCCGTTTTACAAAGAAACTATGTCAGTGGTTGAAAATGCTTTGGATATTGAAACAGATAGCATCGTAAAACTAAATGCTTCTATTTTAGAAATTACATGTGAATATATAGGTATACAATTGAATATGGATATTTTTAGTGAAATGAACTTGTCAATTGATCTTGTAACACATCCAGGTGAGTGGGCGCTGAATATAACAAAATCATTAGATGGGTCTGAGTATATTAACCCTGTCGGTGGCGTTGAAATATTTAGAAAGGAGCAGTTCGAGGCGGCTGGAATTGCCTTGAATTTTATGGGAAACAACTTGTCACCATACAGTCAGCGAAGAGGTGTTGGTGTATTTGAGGCAGGATTATCAATTATTGATGTGATGATGTTTAATGACCCAGAGCAAATTTGTAAATTAATTGATGATACCTATTATCACTGCTGTCCGGTTAATAACTGAATAAATTCATCTGCTTATATTTAGGTTGCTCCGGAATTTGCTTGAGTGCCTCTGCAACCAACGATGAAATGGGCTTTTTCTCAAACAAAATGACCTCCAGAATCTGTAGAAATGTGTAGAGCGAACATTCAATCTTGAGCCGCTTTTTGGCGATGGCAACAAGCAGGTAAATACAGAGTGCAATCCATATCTGGCTCTTCACCGCGTTAATAGAAGTACCGAAGAATGACTTGATGCGCAGGTGTTGCTTGATCCATTTGAAGAACAGTTCTACTTGCCAGCGCTGCTTGTAAACATCGGCAACCATCTTTGCCGAGATGTCGAAATTGTTGGTCAGAAAGACCAGGCGTTTGTTGCGCTCTTTGTCAAGATAGCTGACTCGACGTAGTTGTTCCGGGTATCCTTTTCTCGACTTCTTTGTTTTCAGCGTGATTATCTGGTCGGCTCTGACACCAGCGTCTTTGTCTTTTGGCTTCAAGTAGAGTCGCTGAAAATTCAGATTATCCTTGGCACGAATAACGAAGAAGGCACCCTGCTTGTGGATGCTGTATAGCCGAGCGTAATCGACATAACCGCGATCCATGGTATAGACGGCATCTTCTTGAACCGGCATTTTGTCCAACATCTTGACATCGTTGACTTTGCCGGTGGTAATCGCGACAAAGGTCGGTATTGAGCCTCTCAGGTCAATAAGAGTGTGCATCTTGACCGCTGCTTTGGTCGAACGAAACTCTGCCCAAGGAAACAACGAAAGGCAGAGATCAATGGTTGATGAATCAAAGGCAAACAGTGACTGCTTCAGTTCAATAGCAAGTGGTTCATTCTGGTAAAGCTTTTGCGCAGTACCGATCAGTACCTGGCCGAAAGATTCAAAGATGCGCCAGTCCTGTCGCTCGTTTGCATCGGCAAGAGTGGTACGGGAGACATCGCCACGAAAGCCAATATGATAGAGCTTTTCTTTGTGAGAGTTCCGACAGGTTTCAATATCTCTCAAGCTATCTCTGCCAGATATTTGGGCATATGCCAGACACAGAAACTGGTCAAAAGTGGTAAATTTCTGTACCCAATATTCTCCGCGATAACAATAAACACAGACGTTAAATTCATGTCGTGGGAGATAATGAAGTAGCTGCCTGAATACGGTTTTACCTGAATTCATTGATACCCCCACTAACCTAAAAAATGGCCAAAAGGGGGCAATTCAAGCAAATTCAAATCGAAAAAATACATCTATATCAAAGAACAATCAAAATCAGAGAGTTATGACCGTACAGTCAAAATTTACCGGACAGTAGTGACCTATTATATTTGAAGTAGGCGCATACGAAAATAAGAGGCAGAGATAAATGATATCTAAATCAGCGAGTGACAAAAAAAACTGCGCTATGAAGGCGCTTTTTACGAACAGTGCTAGATCTGCATTTACACATATAATTAGGAGCCTATCAAATACAAAACGGCAGAAAGTACTTCTTCCGGCGTATATTGGATTTACGGAGCGTGAAGGTTCGGGTGTCTTTGACCCTGTTACTGAAAATGCATCAGATTATGCGTTTTATAAAGTCAAGGACGACCTCAGTGTTGACTTGGACGATTTCAAAAAGCAATTGGTTAATCAAGTAGATATAGCCTTGATTATCCATTATTTTGGATTTTGTCGTAGTGACTTAATTATGATTAAGCAGTTATGCGTTGATGCAAAGGTAATATTAGTAGAAGATTGCGCACACGCATTCCATCTAGAGTCATCCGATTCAATATTAGGCCGAATCGGTGATTTTTCTTTTTACTCTTTGCACAAGTATATCGCAGTTGAAAGCGGTGGAATACTCAAATTAAATAATAACAAATTATTAATACCAGAAGTAGCAGCGCAAGACCAAGCTGATCGTGATGTTGTGGAGCAATATGCGCTGACAGACTTTGATGCAATTAAGGAGATAAGAAGAAGGAACTATTCTCTGTATGCTCGTCTATTAAAGTCGCTTGATCAGATCGAAATCATGTTTTACCTTAACAATGAAGACATTCCTCAAACTTTTCCTATTCGCGTCAAAAACTTTATGCGAGAGAAGCTCTACTTTTACTTGATGGAGAGAAATATACCGACCACCGCTTTGTATTACAGAATGATTGATGAAATTGATGCCTCTGCGTATCCAACATCCTTTGCAATTTCTTCTGAAATACTAAATCTTCCAGTTCACCAAGATACGACGGAAGAAGATGTTGAATATTTATGCAAGGAAGTAAACAAATTTTTCAATAAAAAGGAGTAAAAGATGGATTACGCGTTAGAAATTCAGACTTTACTGATGGAAATAGAGAGTGATTTCAATCCACCACTTTCATCAACTATGGATATTGCTGAATATTCTAGGAAACTTTATAAAAATGCTACTATCTTTTCTGTTCATGATAGTGGACAACTTGTTGCACTTATGGCGGTATATTGTAATAACACTGTTGACAATATAGCCTTCGGAACAATGCTCGCAGTCGCTAAAAGCCATAGAATATATGGCCTCGGACCCAATCTTATCAAAACAACAATTGATTATTTGAAAAAAAGATCCTTTAAGGCCTTCAAGCTTGAAATATATAAAACAAATCCGAGAGTTATAACATTATATAAGCATTTAAAGTTCTCGGTTGTGTCTGAGACTGATAAATCTGTTTTTGTGCAACTAGACTTAATTTAAATAATAAGTCACGTTTTCTGTTAGAGGAATATTATAATTTGTCATTAAAAACAAACATCCTCGCAAACTATGTAAGCCAGATATATGTCACGGTTATTGGCATAGTTATTTTGCCGCTGTACCTTAAATACATGGGTACAGAAGCGTATGGTTTGGTGGGTTTTTTTTCCATGTTACAGGCATGGTTCAACCTGTTGGACATGGGGCTTACTCCCACGATGACTCGAGAAACCGCGAGGTTTCGTGGCGGAGTGTTGGATGCACTCACGTTCCGCCGGTTAGTTAGGGCACTGGAAGGTGTTTTTCTCGTCATTGCTCTACTAGGAGGTGGCATCTTGATTATGATTTCAGGACAGATTGCCACCAACTGGTTAACGGTCAAACAGCTTCCCCTCATTGAAGTGCAACGCTCTATCCAGATAATGGCAATTATTATTTCACTCCGTTGGATGTGCGGTCTGTATCGTGGTCAGATTTCCGGGTCTGAACGATTAGTTTGGTTGAGTGGCTACAACATAATTATTGCGACTTTGCGTTTTATCGTGGTATTGCCTGTCCTAATCTCTGTTGGCGCTACACCTACGGTTTTTTTCAGCTACCAATTGGGGGTAGCATTGATAGAACTTATCGTACTTATGATAATGTCTTATCGTTTGCTGCCGTCCATTCCAGCTGGCGAAAGAGTTGCTTGGTCGTGGGGTCCGCTAAAGCCGGTACTAAAGTTTTCGCTGACCATTGCGTTTACCTCGTCTGTATGGGTTATGGTCACACAGACTGATAAATTGGTTCTTTCCAAAATACTGCCTCTTACCGAATACGGGTATTTTACTTTGGCCGTTTTGGCGGCTAGCGGGATAGGGATTATTAGTGGCCCTATCAGCATTGCTATTATGCCGCGCATGGCTAAACTGTATGCCGAAGGTGACCATGCTGGAGTAATTAAAATTTATCGCCAATCCACTCAACTTGTAGCTGTAATTGCAGGTTCAGCAACCATTGTTGCTTCCTTGTTTGCCGAACAGCTTCTGTGGGCTTGGACTGGTAACAGAGTGTTGGCACAACAAGCGGCCCCGGTATTGGTATTATATGCTATTGGCAACGGGATTCTTGCGCTTTCGGCTTTCCCTTATTATTTACAATACGTAAAAGGGAACTTACGCTTGCACATGATTGGCAATGTTGTTTTTGTTCTGTTTATGATTCCTTCTATTATCTTTGCGGCATCTCACTATGGGGGGGTTGGTGCTGGATATACTTGGCTTGTTATGAATGCGGTTAACTTTGCTGTCTGGGTTCCTTTTGTGCACAGTAAATTAGAACCAGGACTAAATAGGTTATGGTTCGTCAAAGATATTAGCATTGTTACGATAGCTATGGTTGGTGTGGGCTATCTGTTATTGCCCATTATACCGCAACAAATGAACAGCCGCTTGGCTCAAATTGGTTTGCTAGTTTGTTTTGGTGTTGCAGTTATGCTTGTTGGAGCTGGCGTTTCGTCTGTAGTATGGGAAAAAATAATTTGCCGCTATCGAGTAAATAAATGCGATTCATTGTGATAACTTGATTGAAACGATACAACATTCCAACATGGCGTATTTACTTGGAATGTTGCTTGAATCATTATTAAATTGCTTTTGGGTCTATCCTTTCCAATATTAGAAATAAAATTAATGGAAGTACTGAGAATGCCATTTAACGTAAACAAAAATGTTCAAAAACTTAAAGAATCTGAAGTTACCATCATAAGGCGCTCAGAGAGAATTAATAAACTGAAAAATAATTTTCTGATATCCAACGCGTGGAAAATAATAAAACAGTGTAATTCAAAAAAATCCGAACCAGATCGCAACCTTTCTACAAGCGGGAACTTATATATTATATACAGGCATGTATATATATCCGATGACGTGGGCAGATTTCCACCGAAGTTCCGCCCCGATGGTTTTGATTATAATAAATGTTTTATCAATCTTATTGAAACCATTGAAAATAGTAAGCTCAGAGATAGAGTGAATATTATAGTTTTTTACAATGGCACAATTGATGATCTGAACAAAGATAAATTCATGAATGTACTCAATACAACTCAAATACATATTGAAGTCAGATTACTGGAAGCATCATCTGCGTTACAAGCAGTCCTGGTAATGATGAGGGAAGTTAAAAATTTATCTATCATGCCGAACGATATTTTGTATTTATTAGAAAACGACTACCTACATCATGAAAAATGGCTTGAAGAGACGTTTGAAATTTTTGATTCAAAAATTAAGTTTGACTATATTTCTTTATACGATCATCCCGACAGATATAAATATCCATCGAATTACTCTAATTCTGTCCTGTATGTTACATCCAATAGACATTGGACTACTGCACCATCTACTTGCGGAACTTTCTTGCTTAAATACGAAGTTTTTATACGAGACTACAAATATTTTTACACATACAAAAACGATATTAAAGTATTCACAGGATTAACAAAGCGATTAAAAAGAGTTCTTCTAACGCCAATACCGGGCTTGTCTACTCACTCTATGTCAGAGCATCTTGACCCGATTCAACGGTTTGAGGCATATTTTAAAAAGGATAATTAGTGGATAAAACAATTATTATTTTTGATATTGATGAAACCTTGACAACCAGAAATTTGCCTGTGTTAATAATTGAGTCGTGGATCGGAAACAATAGGTTTAAACAACTATTTAATGGACTTATAGTCACATTAACACAAAAGATACTTATTCGGCCGTTTAGCCGAAGACTGGAATATTTTACTATTTTTTTATAAGTAAGGAATATATAGAAAATAGCATCCCCAATATTCTGGAAAATATCCAGAACGTAAATCCTCGCGTAGTCT
>JAQUCQ010000077.1 GCA_028686145.1 Desulfuromonadaceae bacterium
TACCGGCTCAAGTGAAACCAAGAAGTTTCATTCGGACTACGGCCAGTTGCTTATTGACGGCGAAATCATAGAGAAGGGATTTGCCGTACTTCGTGATACGTTCCTGTTCACCAACAAGAGATTGATTCTGGTTGACATACAGTGAGTCTCCGGAAGGCAGATCGAATATTACTCAATACCCTACAATAAAATCACAAAATTCAGTGTACAGACCGGGGAAAGTTTTGACCTTAATGCTGAATTAAAAATCTGGGTTGGCAGCGACATAATACCTGTCGAAAAAAAGTTCAATAAGGACATAAGCGTCTATGAGGTGCAGAAGGTTTTAGCGAGTCATGTATTGAAATAATTCCCCACACTTACCCACTCATAAGGACCGCTTGAAATGGCTATGGCAGACTTGACACGATTGCGATTCAACTGCGTCACGTGCAGTCAACTGATGTGACTCTCTAAATGAAGCCAGACTCCATCTTAGTAAAAATTTTCGCTCCATTCCTTTTATATTGCCGTTTTTTTGGTATTCTTAAAACACCAACCGACACCATGAACGGCACATAACTTGACAGAAACGGGAGTCAACTATGAAAAAGATGCTTTTTGCGGTAATAATGATGTCCTTCGCACTGGCACTGGCAGGATGCGGTAGTGGCAGCAGTTCGCCACCTACGCTTACGACACAGATATTGAGCAACCCGACATACGACGGCGATATTGAGCTGGATCAATCCAATGTTTATACGGTAACGCAAGGCAACGTCCCAAGCGTGTTTGCCGGCATAGATCCTTCCACTCTATCTGAATACCGTGCTTTTCTTGACTTCCCTTTGACAGGTGCGGTGCCCGTTGATGCCTTCATCGCATCGGCAACGCTCGATATATTTATCAACAGCATTGCTAAACTACCGGTCGCGAACTCCATTCCAATCCGTATCGAACTGGTTTCCTTCTCTCCCCCGACATTACTGACATCGGATTTTAATCGCTCTGATCAACCACCTCTGGAATATACGACGATTATACCACCGATATCGCCGAACGACGTGCAACGGCACGTAGCAATTGATGTAACACCATTGATGGTCGAAGCCCAGCGAAGGGGGCTGGCTAACTTCCAGATTCGCATCCTGGAAGATGATGGATTCGTTTATCCAGGGCTTATCGAAATAGATGATACAACAACATCCCGAGCACCTTTACTGGAAGTCTCGTATTACTGATGCCTTTAACTGTCACAAAGTTTCAGTGAAAAGGTTCCTTACCATGGGCGCGCAAAATGATATCGATGCAGTGAGTCAATTCTATTTGATAATGGGACCTGTCGGCAAAATGACCATTATGATTTTTGGCTAACATAGTGCAACACCATCCATCAGCAACAAGAGGAGACATATCATGTCACTCGGAATAACATGGTACACCTTGGAAGAGGCAGAAGGAAAATTTGGCCTGAATCGGGCAGATATCTTGAAATGGGCAGAAGATGGGCTTGTTCGAGTCGAGAAGGCAGACAATAAGGTAATTCGGGTTAATGTCGACGACATTGAACTCAAAGTGCAAGAGTTAACCGGGATCTGAATTTTACTGACGTGGGAACAGGGCATCCTGACGTTAAACACAAAGAGCGGCAGTCCGATGGACGCCGCTCTTTGTGTTGATCATGCAGCCTCGTGCCTATTCCAAGGCAGTGACTATGGCAGTTATGGAGTAGAAGTCGACGTCGTTACCGGAGTCGGAGCCGACGACCATGTCTGTTTGCCGTGACAGGAGTTTGAGCAGGAACGCGTCAAAGCATTCCACCCGACGGTCGTCGCTACGTTATAAACGCCGTTGTTGTGCGTCGTTGCATTGACGGTCGTAGTACTGTACCCCGTACCGTGGCAGGTGGCACAGGAGACCCCTTCGCTGCGATGTGTTGAATGCCTGCCCGTCGCCGGCGGGATAGCGTGACAACTGCCGCAGGCCGGAGTCTGGCTAGGTGACGGCGTAACCGTGGCCAGGGCAGTGGCAATGGCAGACAACTGGGTCGAAGTGAGCACCGACAGCGACCCCATTCCGCCGGTGTTGTTGGTGATGGCGGTCTGAATGCGACTGACCGTTGCTCCTCCCTTGGCCGAGGTAGACAGTGCACCGTGGCAACCGGCGCAGTAGCTGCCGTATAGCGCGACTCCGTCAGTAGTACCGGATGGTGGAGTTGATGAGGACGGAGCAAGCGCTGCCGCAATGTCAGAGATCTGGGCGGCCGTCAGTGATGAGAGCGAGCCCATGCCGCCGGTATTGGCACTTATGGCACCGGAAATCTGGGCTGCAGTACGTCCCAACTTGGATGATGTGGCAAGTGCTCCATGACATCCTTGGCAATACTGGGCGTACAATGTAGCGCCAGTGCTATTACCGGACGATGGCGGTGTCGTAGTTGTGCCGCCGGATGAAGGCAGTTGCGAATTGGCGTGCGGAGGTACACCCCAACCGCTGGAACCTTCGGAAGTGTGGCAACCGTAACATTTGCCAAGCGGTGCAACTTTGCCGCCGTTAAAATCAGAGAAGAAGGTGTTCTCCCAGGAAATTTTCGATGGTGCTTCAGCATGGGGCGCCCCATGACAACTGGTACAGAGCAGTTTCTGGCCGGCGTGTCCGCGACTGTTCAGGAAAGCTCCGCCGAATTGAATCTTGTTGTAACTTGTAATCTGTGCGGTCGTCCATTCGCCGGTATTGGTGTGGCATTTGTCACAACGGGGAAGCGTGCGGAACGACCAGGGGTCGGCAAGCTGGCCCGATGTGTAACGGGTGTTCAGGTCGCCATGGCAATCCGAGCATTTGAAGTCAAGAGTTTTACCCTGGGGAGTCGTGTTGACATGGACACCTCGCAGGCATCCGACAGTTTCCTTACCGGGATGGCAGGCTTCGCATGATTCCTTGAACCCCAAGGCGGCAAAACGGGTATGAAACTGGCTCTGGCTGTTATGAAACTGGTGCAGCGCCAGACTGAGGGTCATCTTGTTCGGGATTGGCAGTTTCAGGCCCCGTGCCTGAGGATAAATGCTGACCGGATAGCCGGGGGTCTTCCCACCGACGGCCGGATCAACGTGACAGCGGCTGCAGCGCACCGGAATACCGGCCTGGGTAAGCTTGAGCAGTTCTGTGCCGTGCTCGGCGTCATGCGGCTTCAACATGGTTTCACGGAAGCTATCGAGCGGATTAGCTGGATATGAACCGAACTTGTCCTTGTAGATTTCACGATGGCAAGTGCAGCAGTTCGCAAATGCAACCGGTGTGGTCACATTGGTGTTCTGGGCCAGGATTGCGCCTGTTTTAGCATCACGCACCGTCACGATGACGCGGGGAAATGCCTGGCGGATATCACCGAAGGCGTCCTTAAAAGTGCCTTCACCACCAGCGGGTTGTTTGGGGGGGAATGTCGGAATAAACTCGGCAACCCACATGTTATGTTCAGGTTTTGCCGTAAAGGTACCGCTCTTAAGCGGGGAACCGCTGATGCCGGTCACGTTGCTCCGGCTGACCTTCGCCCATCCTTCCTGAGTCGGATACAATTTATTAGCGTTATCAACATACGTCAGATATTGCGGGTCCTTCATCAGTTGATCTGCAAATGGGACAGTATATTCCACCTTGATCAGGCTTGGGTCAGTAATGATCTGAGGGTCTTCACCCGGCCTATTATACAGGACCTGGGCTCGGAGCGTGTTTGCTGGGGGGAGAATCGAAACCAGCGAAGAATCCGGGCAGGTGCAATGAATACCAAGATCATTGTTGACCATGAGCACGTAGGTTCCGTTTTGAGTGGAGGCACTCTTATTAACTGCATCAGCAGTGTTTGATGATGTGCCGCCGCAACCGGAAAGACCAATCACCGCCAGAAGACTTCCTAGCATCAAGATATATCGAATCATATTCTTTATTCCTTTCTTGAAAAATGCATTATTTTGATATCGGCATGCTAATCCTCAGTTCGTCTCGGGAGTCCGGTGCGGAGAAATTTCCTGGCCAGTCTCCTCCTTCGATATTTCGGCGACCCGGCTGTCTGCGTGAGACCCGTGGGTTTTCCGTCCCGTCCTCGCGGAAGGTTTAGTATTGTCGTGTATCAGTAATGCTGCTGAAACATCCTTGGTGTCGGTCGGTAAGCGTTCACCTCCTTTACGTGGTATCTACCGTATGGCGCCGGGTGGGACAAATTGGACAAAAAAAAGCCGGGCGCTTCATATCGGTGAATTCGATATTTCGGCGACCCGGCTGTCTCGGTGAGACCCGTAGGCTTTCCGTCCCATCCTCGCGGATGGTTTAGTATTGTCGTATATCAGGTCTGTCTCTGATGATCTGATTACGTATACCCTATAAAAAAGGAAGGGAAAAGTCAACAATCAATGTATAAATACGTTTGGTTTATTGAATATCCTAGAGATGCCGTGGTATCACGTAATAGTAAATAGCGCAGAAGTGGCAGACACTGCCGCTTAGGACGAAAAGATGCCAGATTGCATGATTGTAGGGAAGGCGGTCCCAGAGGAAAAAGATGACGCCGGCAGTGTAGGCAACACCACCGGCAAATAGCAGTTCCAAGCCATGTGCCGGGAGTGCTGCGGAAAGTGGCTTCAAGGCGATCACCACGATCCAGCCCAGGGCAATGTAGAGTACCGGCCCGACAAATCGCAGGCGGTGGGTCGTGAAGATCTTCATGACCGCCCCCACAGTTCCCAACCCCCAAACCGTACCAAACAGCGACCATCCCCACGGCCCCCGCATGGTTACCAGGGCAAATGGGGTGTAACTTCCCGCGATCATCAGGTAGATACTGGCGTGGTCGAGGACACGGAAGACATAACGGATGTAGGGCTTGCGCACACTGTGATAGGCGGTCGACAGGCAATAGAAGGTGACCATTGCTGCGCCGTAAATGCAGGCACTGACGACACGGTAGCTATCGTGCTGCCTGGCAGCAAGCATAATCAGGGCGATCACTCCGATGAGACTTGCCAGTGCACCAAGGCCGTGGGTGAGCCGGTTGACCATCTCTTCCGTTTCGTCATAATGGACCAACCGCTCTTGTAGATCACTTATTTTCATGTCGTTAATAGTACAATGTATTATTCGGGTAATACAAGACCACTAGATACTCCGTGAATGTTCCGCCGCACCGATTTCCATGAGATACAGGCGGATGTCAACCGAATGCTCTTCGCCGGACGCGGTGGACAGTGAAATAACCTTTTCAAGTATCTCCCTTGCAAGATCTTTTTCCTTTGATGACCGTGGAACAATGCTCCGGGCAAAGACCATGATCTTTATATCCGAGCCGACATCACGTGGGCTTGCTTGGGAAAACTCCAATGAAACTTGTTCCGGTTTTAGTATTGCCAATTTCCCACCGGGCACTTCCAGAGCGTTGGCCAGAATACTAGGTAATTTATTGGCCAGATTATCCAGCACTTCACTCGAAACGTTTGTCTTATGTATGATCGTTGCGTTCATCGTTTTATCCTCTCTTTTGTCATCCTCGTTTGCGCCAGTAAATAACATGTTATTGACGTTTTGTCAGCCTTAACCAGTTCACAATTCCTGTGTTAACCTTATTTCGAGTAAGCACCTATTGACCACTCAGACATATTTCCAGCAAAAAAACGACCTGATTGCTCAGGCCGTTCTGTAAATTGACTCTGCCGGAAAAGACTACACTCCGACAATTGCATTGCTGTAACGCCACCCGGGCGTTAGTAGGCATCCCCTCAACAGTTTGCAATTACATTAATATCATACCCGTTATGACGGAAGGCATCTTTCAACGCCGCACGCTGTTCCTTAGTCATGCCATCCAGAGAGGCCATCAGTCGTTCCTTGACCTTGTTGGAGGAACAAATGCCATTTTTCAATTCTTTTTGCATTGCATCGGGCAATTTCGAATCACTGGCTATCCTGTCCATATCACCCGAATCACAGAGCACCCGTTTCAACTCTGATCCATTACTGGTAACGTAAAAATGCTTGGCGTCTTTATACACGAGAAAGTTATTCGAGCTACAGCCTCCCATCAACAGTGCCACGACCGCGATGGCCACATACGTCAGTTTTCGTTGCATACCGTTACCGTCCTTTCAAATAGGATTGAAGTTTATTCTTCATCTGGGGACAAGTCCACTCGACTCCCCCAATAATCCGTTCTCGCACCACACCGTTACGATCAACAATTATACTGATCGGTTGACCGAACAGCCCATAGGAGTCAAAGTAAACATCCTTATCGCTGTCCATCAGGTTGGTGTATTCGATCCCGAGTTTGGCCACCGTATCCTGCACCGGTTTTACGGCAGGATCAAGGGCGATACCCAACACCACCAATCCCTGATCCTTAAATTCCCGTTGGAGATTGACAAGCGATGGGATTTCGGCAAGACAGGGACCACAGGTAGTTGACCAAAAATTCAGAATCACCACTTTGCCACGATAGTTCGCAAGACGGACCTTGTTGCCGTGCAGATCATTAAGAGTAAAGTCCGGGGCCGAGGTGTTAATTTTCACCGCAAAGGCCGGGATGACACCGGTTCCCATCAATAGGCACAGACAACAAAAAAGGATACCGCAGGCTCGACGCATAGCTCCTCCATGGTTGAACAATAGTTGACCAATAATATCATTAATTAATCAATTAATGACACAATAAATTATTTAATTATAATACACTGAGAAAAGTGACTTTTTTACTACGAGGTGGGATGAACACATCCTCAGCGGTGGTTAATACGTCGTATCCATTATTTTGCTCAGTTTGCTCTGGTCATTCGGATCCAAAACATAAAAACCCAATAACATGCTACCGCTCGAGCCATTCATCAAATATATGCATCGACCAATAACTTGTAGTTGAGTAGCTGTAAAGATAATCTTAACACTTTCATCCTTTTGCGGAATAGATAAAAACACACTCGAAGAAGGAATGGAAACCCGAAGACCATGAGAACTGATGTCCAAAATACCGGCCTCGATTTCATACTTGTCCGGGAAAATGAGCTTGACCCTGGTTACGTCTTCCGGCAAAAGATCTGCATCATATCGTTTGAATACTCGTCTTTCCACGTAGACCCTCCTCGAATTAGTACTCCATGAGCACAAAAACTTTTCTGGTGCATATTGGGCTACAGTAGCTCAAGCATCTCTCATTGACAATTTTTTCTTTTCACAACGACTAATTTTTTCATCCCGGCTACAGATGATTTTTGAAATTAATTCCACTTACTTCAGTCAGATCTGTGACAGATTCTCGATTTTTCTCTTTTCAAAGGCAGCCCTCCGCTGGGGGGGGACACTATTCACCAATTTGCAACTCTGCAGGAGGAGCGGCGTTGTGACTACTTCCCGCGCAGACCTTGGCGACCTGCACACGTTTGCGGCACGCTCCCCCGCCCCGGCAAAGCACACCCACGCTAATACCCTGGAATCATTACCAAACAAATATACGCCAATTTGGCATACACCGTGTAAAAGGAACCTCGTGATGTCTCATAATTATTGTGCAGGAGATAATTCTGCATGCGGAGGTGTGCCATGAAACAGATAGAAGCCATCATAAATCGACTCAAGCTGGAAGAAGTGCGGAGCGCTCTCGATGAAATCGGTTTCGAAGATTTCATGGAAAGCGACGTCATTTCCCACAGCCATCAGAAAGGGCGGGTAATGATCTTTCGCGGCGCCAGGTTCGTGGCAAATCTCGTTGAGAAGGTGAAACTTGAGATCGTTGCGGCGGACGATTCGACGGTGAAAATCGTTGAGGCAATCGGTTCCATTGCCAGGACAGAGCGAAAAGAAGATTGCCGAATCGCCATACGTCCTTATCTGGAAGCAATCTAAGTGGGTTGATGACAATAAAAACCTAAGGTGTCAGCCCTTGATTGTTGTTGTTAGGATTCTGCCGTGGCAGGCGAAGATGCACGACCTGCCCCTTCCGACCTAAACTCCCCAATGGCGTGCCATTAAAGGTGATGTTGACCCCGGCGGCATTCCCCACATCGACGAGAAAAAACTCCCGTGCTTTGCGGCTCAATTTACCCCCCGCCTTCAAGATAATCTGGTAGGGATGATTGCGATCTTCGGTGATTTTCAGCCAAGTATCTTCCGTCGCCTCTATAAGGAGATTAAGGTCGGTATTACTCGGGGGCTGCGCTGTCTCTTCATGGACGGCCATTGCTGGCGACGGTGCCGAGGGGACATCAGGTACAGCCTCCGGAGGTTGTGCTTTCACGGCGACTGGCTTAGGAACAACTTCCTTTACCTCTGCACCGGTCATGTTGTGCTGAATGGCCCCCAGGGGGTTATTGTCATGAAAAAAGGCATACATGGTAAAGGCGATGGCAATAATTGCCACAACAGGGATGGCGTACAAGAAATACCGCTTAAAAGGTTTGTGATCAAAAGTAATCTGCGTTTTAACGACCGGGACTTCTTCCGGCACGTCCCGTGTTTCGTCCACATAGCGTTGATAATGGGCGAGGATGTTCTGCGCATCAATACCAATAGTTTTTGCATAGATCTCAATGAATTTTTTTGTATAAACGGGTGCCGGTAGGAGGTGAAACTCACCGCTCTCAATAGCTTCCAAATTGGTGAAACTGATCTTCGTCATGTGGGAGATGTCCTTGAGTGTCAACTCACGGATTTCTCTGATGGCTTTCAGATCAGGTAACTTCTCCAGAGGGGCAGGCTTCAGCTTTTCTTCGGTAACCGGCGGTTTTATTTTTTCACTCATTTTCATAAGGACCAAAATTCGTTTGATGATAGCTGTTTAGTACTATTTGTACAGGTAAGCAACCACAAAACCATTCTCATGTCTACAAATAATTCCGTGAGAGGCAAAATCCGTTAAGAGGACCGGGCTCCCAAAGAGCTGTCAATTCAACATGTTAATATTACGAGTACTGACGTGGTCACGTAATAATAGACATTTTGCTAAGCTAAGCCACTATTCAAAACCGCCGTTCATAAAAACCAGTTCGGTTCTTTACGAATGCTGCAGTTTTTGACCAGCATCTCGCGTCTGGCTTCAAGCATCGGATGTTTCAGTGCCCTTGCTTTCTCAGGGCAGTATTTGACACAGGCGCAACACATGATGCAGTTATCCGCATTAGTTATGACCTCACTATCCACGCTGATAACAAAGGTTGGGCACACGTTCGCGCAGGTGCCGCAAAGAGTACATAGCTCACTGCTGGTCTCGGGAGCGATGCCTCCCAGCGGTGCCCTTTGCTTGTAAGGAACGTCGCCGGGAATTTCCGCAGTTGCCTTGCCACTATTTTCCTGCAGTTTTTTAGCGATGTCCCTTCCAAACTCTTTCGCCTTTTGCACATCGGTCGCATCGGGACGGTTGGCGGCAATTGGCTGTTGGCTTGTCGAGTAAGAATGTTCCCCAATAAAGGCGCCGGCAGCGATCACCGCAAACCCCTTGGAGACAGCAACATCACGTAGCTCAACAAGCGCATCCTCAAATGCGCGGTTGCCATAGAGGGCCACCAGCACCGCTGGAATACCGATTGCTGAAATATTTTGTATCCGTTCCAGGAAAACTTCCGGCACCCGCCCCGCGTAGACCGGTATACCGATAATGGCAAGGCCATCGACAAATTGCTTGCCAAGACCTGTCTCCATAAGTGTCAGGTCGTAATGTTCAATATCCCCGGAATTAAGCCCTGCGGCAATCTGTTCAACAATTTTCTTCGTTGTTTTAGTTGGTGAAAAATAGATCAGGTGGGTTCTGGAGATCATGGTTCCTCTCTATTCTCATGCTCATTCTTGCCATGGGCACGTTCGCAAGTTTTATATTCTGGGCTCTTTCCCGATGAAAAATATATTATTCAGACATGGCCAGCATTCATCAGAGTAAGATCGTTGCTCCAACAGTTCTCTTATGCCATCACATTCTGGCAGACATCAAATCCACTGATTGTTTTTTATTTTGTCAAGTTGGAGTTTGTCCGCTGGTACCGGTTGTTTTTCCTCGGCAGGATAACCTACGCCCAATAGGCACTCAACCTTAAGTTGTTCTGGCAGCCCAAGCAGTTTTTGGAGATAGGTTTCTGCAGTCATTTCATAACCATGCTGTCGATCGCGAATTTGTGCCCAGCAACTGCCAAGCCCTTGAGATACTGCTGTCAGTTGAATAATAATCGCTGCGATTGAGCAGTCTTCAATCCAGACGTCTGATTTGGTTCTATCGGCACAGACGACAATGGCAAGAGGGGCGTTTTTTATAAATTCAGAGCCATGCTCCTTCGAGGTGGAAAGTTTGGCGAGAAGTTCAGGATTATCTACCAGAATGAATTCCCAAGGATTTATTCCCCGCGATGATGGTGCCCTGAGCGCCGCCTCAATAAGCGTATCAATGGTTTCAGGGGCTATTTTTTCAGTAGTAAATTTCCGTATACTGCGGCGTTTCCGTAATAGATCAATCATGTAATCTCCTAAAGGTATTATTCATAGAATGCTTGGTTAGTTTCCCAACCATCTTCGCAGTCGCTTAATCCAGTGTACTCGCACGCCACTTGGGACAGTGGAGAACAGGCTCTAAACTTCAGATGAATCCTTTGATATGAATTATAAATGCAGCCTGTAACGGTACTTATCTCATACTAAAATACCAATGGGTATGCTGTCCACATTTTCAAACCTACCTCACTTGGTGATGTTTGCGAGAATGACACCGTATGAATAACCTGCTTCCCGTCATGGCCCCCTCATGGGTAGCAGACAGTTTTTGCACATTTGCAAAGACAAATTTGCATTTTTGCAAACATCTGCCATGTCGCACCGTACAGCCTGTACTGGCAGGATTATCGTTCCTTTCGTCTTCCCATTTGGGCAAATCGTCAAAGGTTGTTTTTGCAATGCTGCGAAACTGGCAAAAGTGTGAGCTTTTGTCCATCCAGAGATAACTCGCCGATTAAATTACATTATTTCTGCGAATACAAAATTTTATAACATTGGTATGCAAGTTGCTTTAGATAGCCAAGAATCAATAATTAAAAATATAACAACGCGAAATAGGAGGAAGAAAT
>JAQUCQ010000426.1 GCA_028686145.1 Desulfuromonadaceae bacterium
TGTCCCTTTATTGCCTTTGAGCCAGGTTTGACCACCGCAGCCCATCGGGCAACCATGTCTCGGAATATGCGCCGGGAATTCTCCAATGTAGCGAATCGGTTGCAGAAGGTCGGAGTTTGTAGGCTGCGCTGCCAGGTACTTGGGAAAGATAATACGTTACTTCTGGAGCGGCTGTGTGAAATCGAACGCCAGAGCGCTAAAGCAAGTCGCAATATTCATCTCGTATTCAGCCCTGAACAAAATAACATGTTTCAACGCTGCCTCCTGGAGCAAGCAAACGAAACCGTGCAGCCGCTGCTGACCACCCTTGAACTGGAAGAGGAAATTATTGCTTATCTGTATGGTTTTGTTGTGGGTGGAATTTATCATGCCTACAACACGGCTTTTCTTCCTGATTATGCCCGGTTTTCCCCGGGAAAATTGACGATCCAGGAAACCATTGATCACTGTATTTTCGAAAAGATGCGGGAATTTGATTTTCTCAGAGGTAATTCTTATATAAAAAGCAAGTGGTCAAGTACTGTTCGGCCCCAATATCATCTTACGCTGATGGAGCAATCTTTGTTGAACCAACTGCACGGTCGACTGATATTTACAGTGCGTCCACGAGTAAAACAACTGCTGGGTAACTTCCGTCAAATTGTCCCGCTCCGGCCAGTCAGGTAAACAGCATGCGAGCGCTACTTTATTATATTTGCCTGCCGCTCATAGCCGTGCTGGGACTTCGTCGTCCGTTCTGGGGGGTGGCAATCTACCTCTCTGTCAACATCATTCGACCGGAAATGCTTTTTTGGGGCGGCAATACAGGTGCGCTCATTTTTCGGGTGAGCCTAGGCAGCGCCCTGCTCGGCTACTTCCTGAGCCAAGAGAGTAAAACCAAACCGCTGACCGTTCGTGAATTGTGGTTGGTTCTCTGGATATGCCTAGCAGTGGCCGCTTCTATTGTTTTCTCGAATTTACCGCCGGCTCCCAGGGCCTGGTATTATTTTGAAGAATTTTTTAAATTACTGCTGGTTGCCTGGCTGTTCCTCGGCGTGGTTCGGGAAAAGCAACATGTGCTTCAACTTGCCAATGTCCTGCTCCTCATGGCGATGCTGCTTTCCCTGTGGGGATGGGATCAGAGCTTTCGTGGTAATGAGCGATTGGAAGGATTGGGAGGCAAGGCCTTCGGCGACTCCAACGGTGTTGCCGCTTTTGGAGCGATGTTTCTACCATTGGCGCTTCATAAGATCTTTTCATCAACTCAACGATGGCAAAAAATGTTTGGGATAGTCGGCGCTCTTTTAATCGCCGGTATGATTGCCATGACCAATTCCCGAGGCGGATTTCTGGGGCTTGTTGCCGGGGCTCTTTATTTGATCCTAATTTCACCGAAAAAAATGAAACTTGCCGCATTGTATGTTGTGGCGCTATTAGTCGCCACTCCATTTATCAGCAGCAGATATATCGAGCGGGTTGCTACCATTGAGGCAGATCAGGGGGAGCGGGATTATTCTTCCGCCTCGCGTCTAGTGCTTTGGCGAGCAGGATGGCTTGTCTTCCTGGATAATCCGATCTTCGGAGTGGGGCTGCTTAATTTCTCCGTTGCCAAGGCTCCTTATCGCTATGATCTGATCGGGAAGTATGATGAGGATTTGCTTAATTTTTCTTTTCAACCGTACAAGGTAGGGCACAGCACTTGGTTCTGCCAGATGCTGGCAGAGGGCGGCCTCTTTCTGGCACTGCCGATGCTTTGGCTGATCGCTGGTTTTTTCTGGCAGGCCCGCAAATTGCTGCGAACACGAGCGCCCACCCAGGAAACCGCTCCTTTACACAACACCCTGATCGGTCTCGAAGCCGGCATTTTCGGCTACTGCGTGAGCATCTCGTTTATTGATGCCCTGATCAGCCCGTTCCTGACAGTGCAGCTATTGTTGGGCATGCAGTGCATTCGAATTATTGCAGGAACGGAGGATGAGCCCAAGCAAATTTCTCTCCAAGGAGTCAGAACCCGATGAAGGTCTTGTACCTTGTGTTCCAAGCTCTACTCGGCGGCCATGTCCTTTCTGCCAGCACCATTGCCAAGGAAATGCGCACCCAAGGTGTTTCGCCGGTCTTTGCCGGGGCGGAAGGGGCCATGACGTCGATAATTCAAAGGGACATGCCCTTTGAACCGGTTACCATTCCCATCTTCCACGGAACGAGACAGACCTATTTCACCTGGGCATCCTTTGCGGCAGCACGACACCTAAGGGAAATCATTCGTCGGCACGAAATCGACTTGATCCATGCCTTTGATGCCAGATCGTATTTCCATGCCTATGTCGCCGGCTTGCTGGAACAGGTGCCGGTCCTCTGTACCCTCTGCGGCGGCATCGATCCCTATTACAACCTGCCGGCCGCGCCTACCCTAATCGTGTTTTCCGAGGAACAAAAAGAGAAGATGGTCTGGACCTTTCGCTGGCCAGCCAGCCGGGTGGAGGTGGTGCGTAACCGCCTGGACCTTGGCCAGATGGAGGATGCGCAGCATCGCCTCGGCGAGGCCGAGGCCGCTGCATTTGGGCTGGACCCACAGGTGCCGAAGATCATGATGATTAGTTCCTTTGATGACACAAAAATTCGCTCCATTCACAAGGTTCTGGATGCGACCGAGATGCTGTTTTCACGGGGCATGT
>JAQUCQ010000078.1 GCA_028686145.1 Desulfuromonadaceae bacterium
AGGGACATCGCGCAATAAGCAGCCCGTAAAAATCGACCAGGTTATCTCTGCTGTGCTGCCCCAGGATTTGACCCCTTCGTTAAAGGCCAATTTTGCCCGGAGCTTCCAAGCTTCGCTGGGGACAGCATTTATGCGTGGATCTTCAACCGGAACAACTCGAACTGTCACCCCGGACCCGAGCAGGAAACATTTCAACAGAAAAGACGAACGTGGCACATGCCAGGCGGAGGTAACTTTTCCGGTCGCCTTGAAAGCGGAAACGACATCGTCAGAAAGATGATTATTGATAGCCTTTTGTCCAAATACGCGACAGCAACAAAACGTCGCTCTGGACACACATTTCTGTCATCCTTGCAATAGATTGCTCCACTCCAATCAAATTCATCGACTCGGTTGAACGGCAAATCCCGTTGCCGCCTGTTTAGCTCAAACTTGGTCGATCTCCCATCTCCTCACTTCTCCCTAAAAATCCACTGCCCAACCTTCCGCAACGGCTTCATCGCTAACGTCCACGGATACGGCCGCAACCCATTGACCCGCCACGCCTTCCGATCCATGCGGTTGGCAGCAAGCCGATTTTTCAGAGTAGCATTGCTCATGCCACCGACCCGCATCTTCACCAACACCTTTGGGATATACGCGGTACGAACCCGATGCTTGAGCAGCAACCGCAGCATCAATTCGTAGTCGGCGGCAGTACCCATCTCAAGATTGAATCCACCGAGCTGCTCATACACCCGGCGACGAACAAAAAAGGTTGGATGCGGCGGCATCCAACCCCAATAGAACTTATCAGCGTTATAGGCACCGGACTGCCAATACCGGACAACCCGTGCCATATCCTGCGCGGCCACATATTCCAGATCACCATAACAGGCATCCATTTCCGGATCGGCAAACAAAGCGGCAACCTTTGCCAACACCGTCTCATCCGCGTAACAGTCATCGGCATGAAGCAACCCGACAACATCACCGGATGATTTTGCAATACCTTTGTTCAAGGCATCGTACATCCCTTTGTCTGGCTCGCTGACCAACACCCCTAACTGATCACGTCTTGCATCAAGCAGGGCAAGCGTCCCATCCGTACTGCCACCGTCGATCACCACATGCTCGCGATCCAGCCAAGACTGCCGCGCCACCGAGTCCAGGCAATCCCCCAAGGTATCCGCGCAATTCCACGTCACCGTCACCACAGATACCTTTACACCCACCACCACTCCCTCATGATCTGAGTTTCCAGTCCTCAGTTCTACCAGCACGCTTTTCATTTCGCCCTGATTATACGCTCCCATGCCGCGATAAGACCCCTGGAGCCCAGGCAGCCTCCCCACCCCCGCAGCACATCCAGCCAATCAGCTTGCCGCTCCGCAGAAAAAAGCTGTGCGGCTTCTACACCGAGAAAAAAACACATAGCCAGGGGCAAAACCCACCAGCGGCGTACAATCAATTGTGCGAGCCCGCAGACAACAAAACCAGCAGCGATGTGACCGCCATTACTGATCTGGACAGTGTCTATCTGTAAAGCCTTGAGGTCTATATGCATCATCTGGCTGACAGAGCTATAGACCTTGCCTGTAGTCGCATTATCAAGCTGACTCAGCAGCAAGGTCCCGGCACAGAGGGCGATGAGAAGAACTATCGACGAAACCCGAACAATGAGCATGTGTTTCTGGATCTTTCGTAGTCGGGCTGGGCCGAATCACCTGCCTGTGTTGTTGTCTCAGCCTTAAGCACTCAGCCCTTCTTCTTGGGTCAGTCCTCCTGACTCCTTACTCCTCACTCCTAACTCAGCAGCTTCCCCAATCTTTCGTGCTTTTACCGCCTGGGCCGGATTCCCTGCATAGATCGTGTTTGGATTGATATTTTTCGACACAACACTCCCCGCCGCCAAAATCGAGTGACTGCCGATGGTCACCCCAGGTAACACCATTACCCGCGCCCCAACCCAGGAGCCATCTTCCACAATGATTGGCTTGACGATCAAGCCAAAAGCAGGGTCGGACCAATCATGGTTACCAGTGCAGAAGTAAACACCCTGCGAAAGACAACAATGATTGCCGATTTTGATTTTTTCAAGAGAATCGAACCAGGTACCCTCACCAATCCACGAGTAATCTCCGATTTCGAGATTCCACGGATACTTGATGTTGATAGATGGTTTGAGAACCACCCCCAGCCCAATTTTTGCGCCGAATATTTTCAGGATAAAAACCTTTAACTTTGATGACGGGTTGAGCGGGTTTTGCATGAATAAGGCATTGAAAAAATGCCATAAGGTTCGGACAAGAACCCCCCGACCGGGGTTGTACCAGGAATTATCAAATTGAGAGAGATCAATGTGCATTATTGTCAATCCAACCTGACGCAATCAGGCTGTGAACCGCCACCGAGGACCCACTTGTAGACATCACACATATCTTCAGCAATCTTTCCCCAGGTAAATTGTTCTTCCACCATTCTCCTGCCACGCAGGCCCATTGCTTTTTGGTCGTCCTCGGACATGGCAAAAAACTGACGTAAACCTTCAGCGATACGATTCTTCTCCGGGGCAATTTGGATCGCTGCCGCCAGATCAAACCCCAGCGGAATGTTACACTGCGGCGTCATAATCACCGGCAGCCCATAGGACCAGGCCTCCAGCACCGACATCGGCAGGCCTTCACTGAAACTGGGAAGAATGAATGCATCCACGCTACGGAGCAGCGCATCCTTCTCTTTACCGAATTTCGGGCCTACGAAGTGAAGTGTAGAGGGAGGCAGGGAAAGGCCAGAGCCCAATGCATCGACTGACCATTGAAGTCCTAGGGAAGTAGCTTGTTTTTTCAGGCCGTCCAAGTGACCGCCGTCATCCCAGCCAGCAATAACCAACTCCCATTCTGCCCCCCAAGGTCCCTGCGCCATGCTCCATGCTTTTATCAGTTCACTGAGGCCCTTCTTAGGGTGAATCCGACCAAGGAAGAGAAGCCTTAGCCTCTTCGTTGGTCGTTGGAAGTTGAACGTTGAACACTCAAAGTCCGGCAGAGCGACACCATTCGGTATCACCGCAATCGGGTTCTTCAGCCCATAGTCGCGGATCGCCTCCGCCTCCGACTGACACAGCGCATGTATACAAGCTGATTTTCGAAGCGATTCGTTCGCAAAGAGCCACCCGACCAGCTCTTTTTTCCATGCAGAATTCCGCACCGCCCAAGGGTCCAACATTCCGTGCGGAGAAATCACAACCGGTCTGCCGGTGTTCTTTTGCCATTGCATCGCCGCCCAATGATCATCCATCCAGATACCGTGTTGATGAACAATATCTGCACCGCTGGTCCGCAATAAAGGTCGCAACTTGATGGAAGATCCGAGCGGCCCATACGCTTTATAGGGGCAAACCGGCACCGGCGCCCACGCCTTGAGGTCTTCCCGATTCAAGTCATCTGCACGCCCGATTATAGAAACCATAGTACCCGGCCGGTCCAAAGCTTTGCAGAGGGAACTTACCGCATAGAAAAGTCCACCAGCTTTGCGGGTGACCCACGAAAGAACACAGATATTCATTGCAACATCCAGCCATTTAGCGCAGTAACCAATCTTTCCGCATTCCGATCTGGGGTGAATTCCTGAAAAAACAAATTTTGCGAGCAACGCCCATGTTCTTTAATAAAATGATGACTTTCTAAATAAATACGCATCTTTTCCGCCAGGTCGATTACAGACCCTGCTTTTACTCGAAAGCCGTTTTTGCCGTTTTCTATAATATGCCAAGCAGCTCCACACATATTAGTAGCAATAAGAGGAAGCCCGACTGAGGCAGCTTCATTAAGCACCGCCCCCCACCCATCAAAATGCGAGGCCAACACAAAAACATCCGCAGCAGCATAAACTTCATCAATCCGATCCGATGGGTAGGCCCCCAGAAACAAGACCCGGTCTAATATCCCAAGCTTATCCGACAGAGCCTTATATTGGCCATCCAATTTATCCACCCCACACAACACCAAACACCACTCTGCTGTATTGAGCCGGGAATAAGCTTTCAGCAGGTCATCAACCCCTTTGCGCTGACACAAAGCTCCAACCGATAGGAAAACTCTCCTGCCCGCAGCAAATTTCACAATCTGCTCGCACGCCACCATGGGTTTCAAAGATTCAGGAGCATAGAAAAGATCAACGATTTTAGAATTTTGGACCCCCATAAGGCTAAATGCCTTGCGGGCTAACCGACCTTGTACAAACGCCCCCAAAGCATACTTCCTTATGCGTCGCCCTTCGCCACGCTTGCACAACAGCATCAGCGGGTTGAGCAAACGAAACAGCGATACCCGATACCCCAGCAGTTCTGCCAACCGAATACCCGGCATTTCCGACCAATGGCACCATGGCACTCCTTTTTGACAGAAAAAGTCGATCAGATCCGAAGCAAAGTTACTTGAGATTAAGTGGATTCTCGCTGTCCAGTCGGGGAGCAGAACATCCACACTGGAAATTAGACTCAATCCATAAGCGTTATGCTCAAAGGAATGATAATTGTGGTTATCACACCATCCTTCTATCGCTCGCTCATTTGAGCCCCCATTGAGATAAATCACTTTCAAATCGACATCTTTCCTTTTTTCCAATGCCTGGAAAAAGGGGGATTGGTGGTGCGAGGGAATATTCATCCATATACACAAGCGAATCACTAATAACTCTCATCAGAATTGAAATCATTGCATGTAATTGAACATGAATTCTACCCTACTTACTCTTGAGAGTACTTCTCTGGCAGAGTCAACGAAAAACTCAAAGAAAATTACAAGCAATTTTGTAAAACAGCAACCAGCCGTTTCTGCCATTGTTCCTCGGAATAAAATGAAATTTGCTTCAAACAATTCTCGGAACAGGCAGACCGGAACAAACGGTCGGTAACAAACCGTTCAATCGCAGTCGCCAGCGCCTCTGCATCCCTTGAAGGCACAACAAGCCCTTCGCGTTCATGTACTATTGGACTACCGGCTTCTCTAGTGACGATTACAGGACAACCAGCGACTATTGCCTCTGCTACTACGCCTGCAAAACCTTCAGACAAGGATGGCAAGACGAAAACATCAGCGCTCAAATATTCCTCTTTCATCTGATCAGAGGTCAGCTTCCCAAGAAAATTAAAGTCTCTGCATAACGGATGTTGGACCACTTTCTCCGGAAGTGACCCTGCAATCCGCACATCCAGCTCGGGGATTGTATTGTTTACAATTGATGCGGCTTCACCAAGATAATGAAGCCCCTTGCGCAGAGCATCTCCACCGGCAAACAGTACTCGCCCTTTTACTGGATTGTTAATATACCCCTGATAATCAATCGAACACCCATACGGCACTATTCTGATTTTGGGCGCTGCTCCCGTTGTGCACCTCCGCACCCCTTCGGCAACCCATTCCGAAGGGCACAAGAGGATATCTGCTATGTCCGCAGTTTCTTGCCACAACTGGTTTTCAAAGGCAGCTGCATCCTGACTGGAGTATTGGCCCCAATCGGGAAAAAGTTTTTCTTCATTCAGCATAATCTCCGTAGTTTCCGGGTTGATGAAAACATCCACAAAACTCTTAGCACCAAGTAGTTTGGCCCAGCGGATGAAATCCAGATTCTCGTGATACATGGAATAGACCGCATCAGCTCCCTGCAACCCCCAGGTGATCATCTTTTTCGATAATATCCTATGGCGCTGATGATACAAATTAATGCCCGTCGGCGACTGGCCAGTTACCTTCTGAAACAACTCTCGCAAATACTGTTTATCAGAAGAAAAAACCTTGTCAGCAGGCACCCTATTAATTTTGCGACTAGTCAACCGCCGCACCGAAAGCGGGGCAGTGACCCCCAACAACATCGACACGTGCCCCAAAAAACTGGTGGATGATGAATCCGTATACAGCGCCGCTAGTACCCCTGCCTCTTCCAACATGCGGGGAACAGCGTAACGGTGCCGTGCGCCGTGCTGACAGACTAAAATCGATGGTCTCATATTCCTTAACTAATCACAACTGATAACACTAAATATTGATTCAATAGAGGCTATTAAAAAGGCTCCAGTGACCAGCAGCCGATCTCAACAGGGTTGCACATAGCATTGCTCCACCTAAAATAGCAAAAAAATAAAAGAAAGAATTTTCAATTATGAAGTAATGGTCCAAACATAACTTGACAAGACCATGAAGTACATAAATCAATAGACTCATCTCTCGAAGCCAAATCCCTGATATCTTATGAAAATATTTAGGAACACCATGACATAGTAGGTATAGGAGTATGCACACCCCCGAAAAAAGAAGTAAAAGTGTTTTATCAACTTCAATCACGTAATATTCTTTCAGAGCGATCATCAAAAGAATCAATGCTTGCATTGCTAAAAACATACAAATGAGAAAAACTCTACTAAGCTGTTTTCCATTCCAACGAGTTAGCAACGCACCCGCTGCTACAAAATATACTCCTTGCCAGAAATAGCTTTGCAAAAACTGTAAAACAACTCCGTCTTTTAAAAACAACTCCCCTAAAATTTTGGATAGATAGATCAAAACAGGAAGAACTAAGCACCAACTTAAACGACCGGAACTCCATGGGACAAAAAGTAACAAAATACCGAAACCCAAGGCCGGGAGGAACCATAAAACACCGTATATTCCTGGAAAAAAATAAGATTCAAAATTCAGCTCAGGCCACGGTTCTCCGATTAATAGAAATATTGTGATATAAATTAAAGACCAAACCACATATATACGACCTAACTTCTTCAAATATTGAAATAAAGCAGTCCAATTCAAATGCCTTTCTTTTTCTTGGCTATAGTAACAGCTTATTTTTCGATAGAACAAATACCCAGCACTCATAAAAAAAAAGGGGACAGCATTACGGGCAATGACCTGAACCAGCAAGCCGTTACAGACCCAAGAAAGCGATAGCAACGGTGATGTGTGAATACATACGACCAGAATAGCGGCCAGGAATTTGACAAAATCAATGCCGAGCGAAGCCGATTTCGGTAGAGAATCAGAATTCATTCATCCGGAAAAAACGGTTAAAGTCCTCACCTTTTAGGAGAGTATGAGGTGGTCATTTTCCAGGGCCAGGACCACGTTGTGCCGATTTATGGACATAAGTGGTGGCAGAAATTCCATTTAACAGTTTGATCAAACTTCTGCGGCCAGGGCGCAGAGAGTTTAAAGGCTTTGATTTAGCCCAGTACAGCATAGGGAAACCAAGCAGGAAGAAATACACCCACATACGTATTAAAACATCATTCGTAGTGTGTGATATGGCGTGCATAGCCTTAGTTAACATATAACAATACAACAACTGCGCCAAAAAACTTCTGCACATTGCATAGCGGTATAACCAACCCATCAACCAACCAATTAATAAAAATTTTATCCAGCCAAGCCAGAAGAAAGAGTAAAAAGAATCCAAATAACCTGTATGCGTTGCGCCCGATATACCATACCAACCAAGTTTATCACGAGCTATCTGATAATATGCCCTTATCGGTATGATACAGCTGTCTTTAAACGACCGACCCACTAACTGAGCTGGCACATAGTTAAATACAAAATCATTCCAATGGCCAAATCCCGCATCAAAGGTTAATGATGATTGCATCGCATACATTCCGTATAAGAAATTTTCAAATTCAGGACCTGCTTGCAAAATCGTTCCTTTATATAATCCTATAAAGTCTAGTTCAAGCACCTCATCAATTCGTTCCACAACTGTTTTTTCATATTTTTGTCCGACCATAACTGACCGATACTGCCCAATTGTGTTTACCCATATGATTCCAAAAACAAGAACACCTGCAACAATCAAACGATGTACTTCTATCCTCCTCACAAGCCATAACATAATAAAACAATATGAAATGATATTCATCGCATCTGCTCGCCGCCCACCAAATATAACTGGCATAAGCAACAGTACAAAACAAAAAATGATGAACATTAACCGACGATAATCCAGCCATTGCCCATTGCGCAGATACTGAATCCACATCCCTAAAAAGCCGACAGTGAAGACTTCTGAAAGAAACAGATACTTCACTGGGACTCCGGTCCATTGCCCAAATCCCGTTGTCGTTATCATTTCCTCAGGCAAACTAACTAGTTTCCACTTAAAATAGAACCCGATCAAACAAAGAACAACACAAGCCAGAAACAGTCGTTTCTGGCTAAATTTCATCGTCAGCCAACTTTTCTGGGAGCATAGTTTTCTCTTTGATCGCTCAAAGCCAAACCACAATGCAACCGTACACATCCAGGCAAACAACATGCATGCAGTATAACTTGCCTCAGGATACACTGACAGTTTCAAGTAACCACCTAACGCCTGTGGGGCAAACCAGCCTAAGCCTATTACTCCAGCCCAAAAGGGGAACTGATAAATTCCACCTTCCTTACGGAAGAATGCGCTCAAGATCATGAGCAGATTCGTCCCTGCATATAAAATCAAGACAAATAAATCCATAACATCTATTTCTTAAGTTAATTCAGAAAAATAACAACATGCAACCGTATTGCATGTGTGATTAACCAGAAAATCGTCTACACCCAACAAAAGTTCACGCCTTTTTTCTGGCTCGGATAAGATTTGCTCAATAGCATCAACCAGCATTACTTCGTCGTCTACCCGTACAACCACACCATGGGAACCGACAGCTTCCGGCAACCCTCCTCTATCCGATGCAATGACTACACACCCACTAGCTAGCCCTTCCAACGCGACTATACCGAATGGCTCGTTCCACAAAGAAGGAACTACCAATACTTTATGCTGCCTCAACTCACTGGTTATCTGCTTTTGGGACAAATGCCCAAGAATGCGCACAGATGACCACCAAGGCTCCGACGTATAACTAGAAAAAACATCTCCTGGCCCATAGGAATCGCCTATTATTGTCAGAGAAGGAAAAACACTACGCTCCGCCAGTGCACGCATTACCTCCATTAGAAAGAAAATTCCTTTTTCAGAAGTCAATCGTCCGACAAATACCAAATCCAATGGCCGCCCCAATTCAAGGATTTGCTCATTATAATTTCCATATAAAGCATCATCGAAAGGGTTTGGAATCACATCTCCGACTATCTGTTCCGCAATAAACCGACTAACACCGTACCGTTTTGCACTGCGAAACATCAACCGGACCGCCAGTTGGTGGATTTTGCGAAGATCCGGGAGGATATGATACACGAGCAAGGTCTTGCGTTTCAGAAACAAAAGCGGCCAGCAAATCGTCAAACAAGGACCTTGGGCGATAACGCCATCCGCCCACCGAAAGGAGTTCCAGATTTCTTTTTTGGGCGGGTGATGTTTTACATCGACCCCAGAAAGTTCCCAAACAGAGTCCGGGCATCGGGTTAGGATTCGAACCTCGTGCCCCAGTTCAATAAAAGTTCTAGCCAACAAGCGGGAGACCAGAGCAACCCCGCCGCGAGTCTCTGAAAGCAATGTGCTGGCAATGAGGATTTTCATCTGCCGTCACACTCACGTGATAATGCATGCTGAAGGAACAACCGCGAGCTATCTCGTAATCGGGCTAATCTGACACAAACGGCATCCCAGTTAATTTCGCAGGCCAATTCCCGTCTTAGGTCAGAATCCTCTGTTTGCGGAGTAACATACCTATTCTGCAATCCTAACTCAGCCAACAGTTCCTGCATGCGTCCATTTTGCCCTGCCTTGTTGACACGAGGAAAACTAAGAAACGGCTTTTTATTAAGAATTGCGAATACTGTCCCATGGAATGAATTAGTCGCTACAAAACCAGCGGATTCAAATAACCCCACCCATTCTTCCGGAGAGGGATAAACCGTTTTGCCCGTCTCTAAAAAGAAACGATATCTATGAGGTGATACATTGATCACCTTCATCTTCAGCTGTGCAGATACAGTCCGGACTATCTTTGTAAGTGACTTTGTGAGATCATGCGCCTGTTGCAGGCGGTAAACAAGCAGATAGCCTTCACCAAACTTTTTGTCATCTGGCTTAAAATGATAGTCATCCAGCAGGAGGGTTGGATCCAAGACTCGTACACTATCCTTCTGAGCAACATCGCGAATGATTGCTGTTCCGGATGACTCTCTGACGGAAATACTGTCTAATTCACTCAGGCAGTTGCCCAACTCCTCATGCAATCGTTCATCGATTTCAGGGGTTCCGAAACTGGCTGCATATGAAATTCGGCGCACACCCTTAGGCCCGAATTTCAAAAAATACGCTGGGTTAAACGCTTTACCATGAGGGTTCCATATCTGGTCACTGCCACATATATAGGCATCGCATTTTGGATGCCGCCTCTGCAAATCTTCCAAAGTTTCATAATGTTCGGAAGTTACCGGTAAATTTTTTTGGCGGAAATCACTAAATTTACCACTCAGCCTGAAGGATGAATAGCGGGACATTTGGCGTATGTATAGCCCCATCATTACCAGCCGAAGTGAGCCGTACTTCTTGGTTCCACTCTCATTCTCGACTGGAACGTAATTAATCACTACAGGCTGGTGCCCCATCCTTTCTAAATAACGGCTCAATGCATAGGTCTGAAGGACCGCACCGTAATTATCCGAATAATGAAAAGTTAAAATCCCGATTTTCATAATTTTGAATATACTTTCCTAACGATTTTAAACCCCCACCGGAAAATTTGCGCTACGATTGTCCAGCCATTTATATAGCGGCCATTTGTACGGCGTAGTGATAAAGATAGAAACGCAGAAGAGATGACGTCATATTTTTTTAAGAAATTTCCCGAGCAGGCTGTTCGCCCATCACCTTTATAGAATCGTTTCAAACATAAAACAGATGTTCGCTTCTTTTCAACAACACCCACCTGGCTTTGAATTACCTGATCAAAACTGATGTGTTTATAAGATGAAAATAACGCGTTGATATCTGGCCTCCGTGTAAAAACGAGGTTCGTTCCACCCGAATGTTGTGAATACTCCGGCAACCAAGCATCCATGAAGACTGCATCGGCGCATTCGGCAAAAATGTCGTCACAGCAAAAACAGGAAGGAAGGTTATGTAAGCCCTCAC
>JAQUCQ010000427.1 GCA_028686145.1 Desulfuromonadaceae bacterium
CGTGTGCTCTTCCGATCTTCTGAATTGCCTTGTTGCCATGTTTTATGCCCGGAATCCCGAAATACTTTGGCACCCCCTCTACTTTGACAACCATCTCGCTCGAGCAGGCATTATCAAGCATGATGGTATCACCCGGGGTTAGATCAAGCAGTTCACGCAGGGTAATGCTTGCATTTCCCATCTCGACTGTTGTCTCCATCGGTGCTTCCAGTATCTCGGAGGACAGACGGAATGACCACTGCGGGTCGATCGCCATCAGATCGAACTGCATGCCAGTCTTGAGTTTGTCTCGAATCGGATCGATGGTCATGTACGGCACTGCAAACATCATATTGCCCGAAACATCATCAATCTGGATCTTAAGGGACATGGTTACAATCTGATATTCAGGCGGTACGATATTAACCAGACGCGGGTTCATTTCCATTCGGAGCAGGTTCATATGAGTGGCATACAGCGGAGCCCAGGCTTTCTCCAAATCCTGCAGGGCATCTCCAACAATTTTTTCCATTAGCCGTACTTCAATTGATGTAAACATCCGGTTAGCAAGTGGGACTTTCGCGTTGCCGGTCCCCCCCAGCAGGCTGTCTACCAGTGATAACACCAAGGTGCTGTCAAAGGATATCAAAGCAGCCCCTTTGAGTGGTTCAATTTTAAAAATACCCATACAGGCCGGTGATGGTAGAGTCTGGAGAAAGTCATCAAATTTATAGGAGCGAGCCCCAATTTTTTTTATTTCAACAGACTTACGCAGACGGTTGGAGAGATTGACACGATTGTAGCGGATAAAACTATCGTAAATAATATCCAGATTAGGAACGAATCCCTTGTGAGCATCCGAATTTACCAGATCGTAGCTAGCAACAGCCCCCTCTGCTTTTGAAAGTTCCTTTTCAGGTTCTATACGACCTTCAAAAACTGCATTGAGCAGCGCTTCGATCTCGGCTTTAGAGAGGATTTTTTCCATTGCTGCCACTTCAGTACCTATTGAACGACAAAATCAGTAAAATATACTTTGGTAATCTTGCCTGGGGCGATGTTCTTGTTTATTGCTCCCAAAATTTCATCCTTGAGCGTATTCTTCCCCTGAACATCTTGAATATCCTGGAGAGTTTTAGCGCTGAGCAATATCAAAATAGAATCCCGGATTGGAGCGAGCCGCCCTTCGATCTCGCTCTTTATGGCAGGACTTACCATCTCCAGTTCGACCTTGATTTTCAGATAGCGCAGTTCCTGTCCATCGTAGATATTGACGATAAATGGATCAAGCGGGAAAATGTTGGCCGCAGGACTGGCTGCCCCACCTGCCTCACCATGGGCACCAGCTGCAGGTGCGCCATGTTCTCCAGCCGCCGGTGCAGCTGCACCTTCGGCCTGAGCAACCTCACCCTCTTTTTTGGTTTTCTTGTCACCCTTCCCCAGCATCATGAAGGCAACAAGACCAAGAACTATCGCCACGGCTACTGCTGCACCGATAATGATAATCATTTTTTTCTTGCTGCCACCTTCAGCTGCGTCTTCTGCCGGTGCCTGCTCTTCCTTGGCCATATGCCAATCCTCCGTGAATGGATACTGAATTCAATGGATTAATATTGACGTCACTATGTAAAACGAATCCACTGTTTTTGCAACTATTTAAACGGGTACGGAGGCGGATCCGCACGATATGGACCGCCTCCGCATCAATTCAGGTTGTCATTTCTGCTTGGTTAACGCTTGAGCTGTAGTGCTTCCTGCGTCATTTCATCCGCGGTGGTAATAGTTTTGGAGTTGGCGGAGTAGGCCCGCTGCGTCAGGATCATTTTGACGAACTGGGCTGCCATATCCACATTACTCTGCTCCAGTGAGTTTGTGTAGATCTTTTCGCTACTGCCATTTGCAGAATTCTCTGCCAAAGTAAATCCCGCTGCTGAAATGCCTGAAGCGGTTGTTGGCTTATATAGCGTGCCGCCGGCTTTTTCAAGCCCACCTGGGTTGGCAACTGTCACGACAGCAAGCCGTTGCACATTTGCAGCGTTAGCAGCAATTGCTGCAACACCAACTGCCCCTGAGGTATCATAGTAGTTCGTGGTGATGCCATCCTTGGCAAGATACGTAATCAGGCCACTGGGATCAATGTTGGTGATTTTTGAAAAATTGGTGGCATTGTTTGCAACGGTCCCATCGTCAAGAAATTTGATCGGATTTCCCGCTGTATCCAGCACGGGGTAGCCGTCTGGATTTACGAGGGTCAAGTTGCTGTCAAGGCGGAAAGCACCTGCCCGTGTCAACATGGCGCCGTTCTGATTGACCGGTGCGGTCGCATTTGGATCCATAACAGCAAAAAAACTGTTACCCTGAAGTGCCAGGTCGGTGACACTCTCAGTGGTCTCAAAAGATCCCTGTCCGAAAACATTGTCAACTGTCTGGATCTGGGTACCGCGCCCAACTTGGGAACCGTTGCCGATATTGGCGGAAAGCATGTCGGAAAAGAGCATGCGGCCACTTTTAAAACCTACTGTATTGACGTTGGCAAGATTGTTGCCGATGACGTTGATACCTTCTGCGTTGGCCAGCAGACCGGATACTCCTGTAAACATTGCAGATGTGACACTCATTGTGTTGCCTCCTTATACGTGTGAGAGAGTTAAGTTGTGTGAAACGC